>NZ_JBJEFJ010000038.1:0-65915 GCF_051873915.1 Pradoshia sp. | reverse complement strand
TACGAGAGATACTAGTTTGAAGTTTCAGAAAATTACTTCTTCCGCTAACCTGCCCATTTCTTCTATAAGGAATTCAACAGAAAAGGGTGTTAAAATACTAGCAAATACCTTTAGAAATGATATATGTACTTATATTTCGCTAATTATATGTCCGTCCTTATCTAAGAAGTCTATGTTTATGTTAGAAAAGTTTTTTGGTTTATTGTTTATCAAAATCCAAACTCTCGTTTTATCATTGAGCTTAACAATATCTGCCTCTATTCCATTCACTTTTACGGTATTCGTTTCATTCGTTATTTCTTCTGGAATGACTCCGTGCAAAAGGGCTTCTCCAAAATCAAAACTTGAAGAATAGGATAAGCCTCTATCTTCATCGTGGGAATAATAAGTTGGTTTCCAACCAAATATCCCTTTTTCAAACTGGACTAATGAAACAGTATTTCCAGCTTCAAATAGTAGAAATGTAGAATTTTCGATAAGGTAAAATTGTTTATCGCTGATTTCACTATAAACAAATTCTTTCTTAAACTTTTCAAATGCTTCATCTACTGTTTTTGAACTTTGCCTAACTTCCCCAATACTTGCAAATAAGGCATACAATATAATTATAGCTAATATATTTAATGCTATTGTTTTTGTACGTTTTCCCATCTTACTTCTTCTCCCCCCTTTTTTATTTTTACTCTTAAAATACTGAATTAACTTAATGTTACTTTCTCAGTTGCTCTTGTTAAACTAAACTGCCCCTTCATATTATAAGGTTTGACTGAATTTAACCTTATTAAATATTCTATTATGTTCCCTCGCATTCCTTTTCGTTTAATCATCTATGGTTTTAACAAGCAAATTAACAATGTTAATTGCTGTGTTATACAGCTTGTTATTTCTATTTTTCTCCCTCAAAAGAGAACCCGTTACTCCATCAGCAGTGTTCCCTTATAGGGTAATGTTCAAGATGCGGCATACATTTTCTGCAGCAAAGGCTAGATTCTCTTCACCAGATTCAAAAGCTTCCTCTAAGGTTGTCACACCTTTTAAGATACCGACAATGGCATAGAAGCCATGTTCATAGAGTTCCTCTGTTCCTTTGCCTACCTTGCCAGCAAAGGCAATGACAGGAATGGAATATTTCTCAGCAATCTTCGCAACCCCATATGGCGTCTTGCCAAATAAGGTTTGACCGTCAATACTGCCTTCACCCGTAAACACATAATCAGCATCCTTCATTACATTCTCAATGCCTGTATATTCAATGACAAGATCAATTCCTCTTTTCAAATCGGCATTCATGAAGGCAAGAAGACCTGCGCCCAGTCCACCAGCCGCTCCCGCCCCTTCACAGCCCGCAATATCTTTTCCAAGCTGCCTTTGAATCATCTCGGCATAATGAGCAAGATTACAGTCGAGCAGGCGGACCATTTCTGGTGTTGCTCCCTTTTGCGGACCAAAAACGGCTGATGCGCCATTGCCCCCAATCAAGGGATTGGTCACATCACAGGCGACATCGATTTGCACCAACTTGAGTCGTTCATCCATTCTGCTTGTATCAATGGTATGAAGATGCCCAAGCGCTCCGCCGCCAAAGGGCAGCTCTTCTCCATCCTTATCCTTAAAGGAAACACCCAATGCCTGAAGCATGCCCGCTCCGCCGTCATTGGTGGCACTTCCGCCGATGCCAATCAGAAATCGTCTCGCCCCTCTGTCCAGAGCATCCTTGATCAGTTGACCTGTTCCAAAGGTAGTGGCCAGAAGCGGATTTCTATCAGCCGGTTTAATTAACTCGAGCCCGCTAGCTGCAGCCATCTCAATGACGGCTGTCTGTCCCTCACTAATCAGGCCATATTGCGCAGTTACGGCTTCACCTAATGGACCAATGACTTCTATGTGAATGATTTCGCCATTTGACTGGCTTACCAAGGATTCAACTGTTCCCTCTCCTCCGTCTGCCATCGGTACAGCTACACATTCGGCATTCGGAAAGACCGTCTTAATCCCTTTCTCCATCGCAAGGCATGCCTTTTTCGCTGACATACTTTCTTTAAATGAATCAGGTGCTAGTATAAATTTCATAAGAATCTGTCCCTTTCCTTTAGACTCGTTTCAATCATTCATCATGCCTTCATCAATTCTTCAGCATCCCGGCAAGCCTGTATAATGACTCTTCATCCTTAATCAAGTAATATCGCCGTTCCTTCTCCAAGTATCCCTTCTCACAAAACTGTGCAAGCACATGCAATAAATGACGGTAGGATACCCCTAAGTAATCACAGACGATAACATGCTTTTCCCGATAAAGCCCTTCATCTGCCGTTTGCAAAATAAAGTCGGCCAGTCTATTTTCAAGCGGATAGGCTAAAGTCTGTGAATATCTTTCTGCCATAATGGTTGCTTTCACGCTCAATACCTTTGTTAATTCTCTCAAGAATTTAGCATCCTCAAGCAGCTCGCTGCGGCATGGATGAAAGGGGAGAGCCAGGCATACCGTTCTTGTTGCTGCCTGGACACCCCTTGTATAATACACCTCATGCAGGAGCTCCATTTCGCCAATGAATTCATTCCTATGTACAAAGTTCAAGAGAGACGCTTTCCCATTCTGATGGGTGACATAGATCTTCGCCTTTCCTTCCATCACATAGAAGAGATATTCCGATCTCTGACCTTCCCAAATAATCCATTCATCTCGCTTGTATTCATGCACTTCAATCATTTTCTCAACTGGAGAAGCGAATAGATGAGCAATCGAATGCTGCTGTATATACTGCTCCCTTTTCTCACCTTTATAGATTTCCATGTTCCACCTCTGAAATATGAGAAATCTCATATTATTATTCTGTCTTTTCATGATACCATGCATACAAAGGGGGATACATAATGAACGCGCATCGTTGGATGAGTATACAATTCTTTAGTTTTTATGTGACATGGGGAATCTTCCTTCCCTATTGGACAGGCTGGCTGGTAGATGTGAAAGGAGTCTCGGTTGCAGAGGCGAGCTTGATCATGAGCTTAGGCCTTGTGGCAAGAGGGCTTTCTACCTTGTTTGTCTTCCCCTATTTATCCGGGAAGTTCACAAGTAAGGCTGTGCTTAATATGGCGGGGATTGCGACCGTCTTGTCCATTCTATGCTATATTCCGGCCGAATCCTTTATGAGCTTATTGATCGTTACACTGATCATTCATATTTTCTACCCAACATTGATGCCTGCCTTGGATAATGCAGCTACCGTCTTGGTACAGAATCATCAGCTTAGGGATTATGGGAAAAGCCGCCAATGGGGATCAACTGGGTTCATCGTTTCCGGTGTCCTGCTGACCGTCTTTACAGGCATGTATGGCGATAACATGATTTTATGGGGATTATTACTGACAGCCGCCATCTCTGTCGGACTTGGCTTTATGCGTGCACCGCTCATTTTGTCAGAGAAACCAAAGACTGACCTGCCGCAAACAGGCGGATGGATGAAATTATTCCGCATCAAGAACTTCCCATTGGTTCTGATGATTGTCATCCTGCTGCAGGCTGCCCATGCATCCTACTATAATTATGGCTATCTCTTCTTGCAGGAGATTGAAGCACCGAAATATTTAATCGGGGTCATCATCAATATTGCGGTTATTGCGGAGATTATTTTCTTCGCCATCGCGGACCGGAAATTCGGACGCTTCTCTGTCGGCTCACTATTGGCGATTGCCTCACTTGGTTCAACCATTCGCTGGGTGCTCGTATTTGCCTTCCCGAATGTGATCATGTTCTCGGTTGCGCAGCTCTTGCACTCTCTATCATTTGCAATGGGGCATTATGCCTTCATGAAATATTTGATTAAGTTTATCCCATCCGCCCATGTAGCAAAGGCACAGGGCTTATATTCAGCCTTTGCCCTCAGTTGGAGCACAGCTGTGTTCACAATATTTGGCGGATATTTATACGAAATTGAGCCGCAATATGCCTTCTTGGGCATGGTGATATGTACAATACCGTCCATGCTGCTGGCAGTCTATTATCGCAAATTAGAAAATAAAAAGAGCATCAGCAAATGATGTCATTTTTTAGAGAAGGGGCTACTATTAAAGCCCCTTTCTCATCCTTCTTACAGCCCTTCAGCAACTCACTTCCATCTCAATATTTAAACAACCTCGACCTATTTGATGTCTAAAAAATTGTACACTACCTAACCTGATCTTTTATTAACAATTTAATATGTCCTTATAACTTTCCATTTCACTTTGGCATGAATATTGCATGTATTTAAATAGTACCTGCTTTTTACCTAGTGGAAATACAAAAAGCAGTGCCATAAAAAAGGGGGAATAAGTGAATGAAGGTTAAAAAAAAGACAAGGTTTCTGTTCATCTGCCTGTTCGTGGTTTGTCTTGCTCTAGTAGGATGCCAACAGGACAATGAAAGCGGGTCAGAGTCACAGGGAAAAGAAACAAGCAGTGCCAATCAAGTATTGAAGGTTTCAGCAAATGATATTGCTACCATAAATACTCTTGGGAGCTATGATGTTCCTTCTTCCATTGTTATGAATAATATTTTTGAAGGACTCTACCGGCTCGATGAAAATAATGAGCCGACTCCAGGAATCGCTAAATCCTATGAGGTGAGTGATGATCAATTAAGCTACACATTCAAATTAAGGGAAGGGGCTGAATGGAGCAATGGGACGCCTGTTACTGCACATGATTTTGAATACGCATGGAAAAGAGCTCATTCCTCTTCAACATTAAGTCCATTCTCTTATCTCATGGCTCCGCTCAAGAACTCTATTGCCATCCAAACAAAGGATCATGAGCTGTTTGATAAAGTCGATGAACTAGGAATCAAGGCAACTGATGATTACACTCTTCAAGTTGAATTAGAAAATCCTTCTCCATACTTTTTAAGCCTGCTGACGACACCTGTTTTCTTCCCACAAAATCAAGAATTCGTTGAATCACAAGGTGAAAATTATGCCTTGGGAACTGATCATTTAATCTATAACGGACCATTTACATTGGAAGACTGGAAACAAGGGGCAAGCTGGACTTATAAGAAAAACAAAGACTATTGGGATGCCGAAAGCGTCGCAATTGACTCGATTGAGGCAAATGTCATAAATGATACAGCCACTGCTGTAAATATGTTTGAATCAGGCGAACTGGATGCTATTGGCTTATCAGCTGAATTTGTCGATCAATATTCTTCGACTCCTGAATATAAGAGCTCACTCGACCCTACTGTCTATTTCATCCGCATGAATCAGCAAAATAAGTATTTAGCCAATGTGAATATCCGTAAGGCACTCGATTTAGGATGGAACAAAAAAGACATTGAATCCATTTTGAACAATGGCTCCTTGGCTGCCCATTTCGTCGTACCTAAGGAATTCACGAAAGATGAGAGCGGTAAGGATTTTCGAGCGAAGTATGATGGATTTAACGAAACGAATACCCAAGAAGCAACAGAATATTGGAATAAGGGGCTTAAGGAATTAGGCGTCAAGGAAATCGAGCTTGAGCTGTTAAGCTATGATAGCGATATAACGAAAACCGTTGCACAATATGTCAAAAATCAGCTAGAAAAGAATTTGCCAGGATTAACACTCAACGTAAACCAGCAGCCGTCCAAACAGAAGCTAGACCTAGAGGCAAAACAAGATTACGAATTATCGTATAGCGGATGGAGCCCGGATTATCATGACCCGATTTCGTTTCTGGAAATCTTCCACACAAATAACCCTTATAACTGGATGAATTTCTCCAACAAGGAATTTGACCAGCTGATTGACGCAGCTTATAAGGAAACGGATATTGCCAAGCGTTGGGGTAATTTACAGGAAGCTGAGCGAATTCTCATTGAAGAGAATGCCGCAGTTTCTCCAATGTTCCAAGCAGGAAAGACCACCTTAACGAAGACGAATGTCAAAGGCATTGCTGACCACCCATATGGCGGCAATAAAACGTATAAATGGGTCAAGATTAATTAAGTAATTCGTCATGAAAGGGGTGCTCCATGCCGGAAGCACCCCCTTTTTATACAATCTTATCCAAGAAAATAAATAGAAGCCAAGCAGGACAAAAGTAGAAGACATCCTCCTGAATTGACTAATATTTGCGGGAATAGCAGTTGGGACGTTTTATGGTTTTGCATCTCCCCTTCATCTCTTTCTAAAATGTATTCTCCTAATTTCCCGGAATGCTTAAAAAATCTCCTAAAGCTCGTAATTGTCAGATGATAGGCTCCTTTTTGAAGCAATAAGCCTATTATGCCAAAACAAAAAATAGCTAAGGCGACAAAAAACAGACTGTTCACAAAACCAATCCAAAGCGGCTCTGATTGCTTAAAGGTAAGTAAAAGCGAACAACCAATAGCTGTAACGAGAACAAGTATGTATCTCCCTTTTCTATTCATCCTCATCCCTCCAGAGGAAAGACTATTTCATGTCTTTGGTAATTGATTCATATTTTCTTACATTCTCAAATTCCTTCTCTGAGCATAAAATCCAGTGGTCATCCCCGACTTCGCGAAATACTCGTTCCCTTTCTTGGTTATATTCCGCTTCCTGAAAGACAATCCTTTCCCTTTGTCTCTCAACCGCTGGATCCGGAATAGGGTTAGCAGATAATAGAGCCTTTGTATAAGGATGGAGAGGGTTTTTATATAACTCACTGCTCTTGGCCAATTCAACTATCTGACCCTTATACATAACACCAATCCGATCGCTAATGTATTTCACCATCGATAAATCATGTGCGATGAACAGGAAGGTTAATTCCCGCTCCTCCTGAATCGACTTAAGCAGGTTTACTACTTGTGCTTGTATGGAGACATCCAAGGCAGAAATTGGCTCATCCGCAATGATTAAGCTTGGATTAACAGCCAAAGCGCGGGCAATCCCAATCCGTTGGCGTTGTCCGCCGCTAAACTCATGCGGATAACGACTCGCATGCTTCCTGCTTAGTCCCACCGTTTCAAGCAATTCAACTATCTCTTTATTCCGCTCGTTCCTGCTCTTAAATAAGCGGTGAATATCAATCCCCTCACCGATAATATCACTAACGGTTAATCGTGGGTTTAAGGATGAATAGGGGTCTTGAAATATCATCTGCATATTCCGCTTAGCCGCTTGCCAATCATCATTGGACTTAATATTCTGGAAATCCTTTCCCCTGAATTTAATACTCCCTCCATCTGCCTGCAGTAATCCAATGATTGTCCTGCCCAAGGTCGATTTTCCACTGCCGGACTCGCCGACAATCCCAACGGTCTCTCCCTTATACACATCAAGGCTTATTCCATTTACCGCATGAAGAAGCTTGCCCCTGCCAATTTTAAAAATCTTGCTGACATTGCTTAGCTCAAGAACCTTTTCAGTCGATTGTCTCTTATCCTTTACTGCTTCATTTTTCGCCTTCTCCTTTTGTTTTTGTCCCATACTTCCCGTGAGATCGAGCTTCGGGGCATCTGGGTGCAACAGCCATGTGGAAGCATAATGGGTTTCTGACAATTGAAAGGCTGGCGGCTCCATCTCAAAATCAACCTCTAATGCAAGTCTGTTCCTCGGCGCGAATGGGTCTCCCTTCGGCAAGGCTGATAAATCCGGCGGACTTCCTGGTATTGAAAATAATGCCCCCGCCTCTTCATGCAAACTTGGCATCGATGCCAATAATCCATATGTATATGGATGCCTCGGCTCAGAGAAGATTTCATCGACTGTTCCTGTTTCAATGATCTTTCCCGCATACATGACCATTACGCGATCGGCCATATTAGCAACAACCCCAAAGTCATGGGTTATGAAGATAATCGAAGTTCCAAGCTTTTTTTGAATATCCTTCAATAACTCTAAAATTTGAGCCTGCACAGTAACATCTAAGGCAGTCGTCGGCTCATCTGCAATCAGGATTTTCGGATTACACGCAAGAGCCATCGCGATGGCAGCCCTCTGCCGCATCCCTCCGGAGAACTGGTGGGGGTAATGCTTATAGCGAATATGCGGCTCAGAAATGCCCACTAGCTCTAGCAATTCTATGACCCTTTTCCTCGACTCACTTTTTTTATAGTTTTGATGAGCAACCAGCCCCTCGCCAATTTGGGCGCCGATGGTCATTGTCGGGTTAAGCGACGACATCGGGTCTTGAAATATCATCGATATCTTGGACCCTTGTACCTTCTTCATTTCCCTTTTCGACAATGAAAGAAGGTTTCTGCCCTCAAACAATATTTCACCAGCTTCAATCTTTCCAGCAGGCTCCTTAATCAAGCGCATAATCGCTTTTGATGTGACGGATTTGCCAGAGCCTGATTCCCCCACAATGGCAATTGTTTCTCCTTTATGTACATGAAAGGAAACGCCGCGAACTGCATGGACTTTCCCATAATCGGTTCGAAAAGAAACGTGTAAATTATTTACCTCTAAGATTTTCTCCATGCGTTATCTTCCACCTCTTTTATCTTTTTCGTGACCTAGGGTCGAGCGCGTCGCGCAGCCCATCGCCAATTAAATTGAAACTAATCATAATCAAGCTGATTACAACAGAAGAAATAACCATTTGGTGTGGATAAATTCTCATATATTTAAAGCCATCATTCACAATGGTTCCTAAAGAGGCTGTCGGCGGCTGAAGTCCCAGTCCGATAAAGCTTAAAAAGGCTTCTGAGAACACGGCTCCAGGTATAGAGAAGGAAACCGTTATAATAATTGGACCTAGTGTATTCGGCAATAAATTCCGAAAAATCAGCCGTCTATCCTTTGCCCCAAGTGTTCGTGATGCCAAAACAAACTCTTGCTCTTTTAATTTCAACATGTTCCCGCGGACAATCCTTGCCATGCCGGTCCACCCGGCAAGGCCCATCGCAATCGTTAACGTAATGATGCCCGGCTTCAAAACAAGAATCAGCATGATGATAATAATGAGCTGTGGAATACCAATTAAAATTTCAATGATCCGTTGCATGATATTATCAACCCTACCGCCATAATAAGCAGAAATACTTCCATAGGAGATGCCAATGATTATGTCAATGAGGGTTGCCAACAAGGCAATATATAAGGATACTCTCGTTCCCTCCCATACTCTTGTCCATATATCCCTTCCTAGCTCATCGGTGCCAAACCAGAAATTTGTCGTTATGTTCTTTTGTTCATATTGGTCAACTCCTCGAGTATCAACCCCATCAAAGGGCAGCCATGAAACCGACTCGAGCAGTGAAATTTTTGGAGGCAGATTAGCCCTGCTTATATCTTGATCATCATATCCATGTTCATTAAAATATGGACCCAATATGGCTAAGAAAAGCAGAAGTAACAGAATGATGAAACCTGTTAAGGCCACTTTATTTTGTTTGAACCTTCTCCCAACTCCGCTCCAATAAGATGTATTCTCTGCTGATAGCTGATCATACATGACAGGCCTATTTTCTGCCACCTTGAATAATTTTTTAGGCACAATAGTGTTTGGCTCCATCATTTCCCTCCATCCATTAAGCGAATTCTTGGATCGATTAGTCCATATAGAATATCGACAATGAGCGTTGCGATAATGAATAATGCGCTATATAGCAAGGTAGTCCCCATGATGACAGGGTAATCATTGGTCATGATCGATTTAACAAATTGTTCCCCAATTCCGGGAATGCCAAAGATTTTTTCAATGACTAATGAACCTGTCATTAAACTGACTAATAAAGGACCTAATATCGTAATAACGGGGATAATGGCATTACGAATACAATGACGAATGACAATCGCCCACCCTGACAGCCCCTTTGCTTCAGCAGTCAACAAATAATCTTGATTGATAACCTCAAGCATTTCTGTCCTCATATATCTGGCTATGACGGCAACAATCGATACGGCCAAGGTTAGTGTCGGCAAAATCGTATACTCGAACCCATTCCACATGGCGACAGGAAGCCAATTTAACTTCACGCCAATCCAATATTGCAGGAATCCGGCAAAAACAAAGGATGGAATAGCAATTCCTGCGACCGATAAGATCATCACGCCATAATCGATAAAGGAATTATGCCTTAAAGCGGCAATAATTCCAATGACAACGCCTACAATGGTCCCCAGCACTAAGGCCTGGATACCAAGCTGTGCTGAAGGACCAAGCCGTTCCGCAAATATATTCATGACAGGGCGTCCATCAAATTGAAATGATACTCCTAGATCTCCCTTGAAAATATTCGTCATATATTTAAAATACTGATAGGAAACTGGTTCATCTAAGCCATACTTTTCATAAAGCCTCTCTCTTTGGTCAGGACTTAATTTCGCATCATTAAATGGCGAACCGGGCAAAGTCTGCATGAGGTAAAAAGAGAATGTTGCAATAAGAAAAAATGTTAAAAATGCATAAATGATTCTTTGTGATATGTACCGTACCATTTCTTCCCTCCTGATTAAATTTACCGTTCCATGAGCAAATCCTTAATGGATTAAACAGCCGCCCTCCTCTCTAGATTGTTTCACTCTATATACAAGCAAGAATCATGCCAACTTGTTAAAAGGGTAAATTTTACAATGCATGACGAAGATTGTATAATAGCTTTATATATTTTAGAAATATTCAGAAAATAAGAATGATAGGTGAGCCCTTTATGAGCACTCTTTTGCCAAATATTCAAAGCGTGACAAAATCCGACATTGTATTCCTTGAATGGCAGCAATCAAACGCGCTAGAAATCGGTGACTTATCCACTAAACCTCCCATTCTATGGACAAAGTCCCCTCAAGAAGAATTTTTCTATTATAACCATTGCTATGCAGCTGAAACAGCTATATCTTCTCGACTTCCATGGATAAAGACTCAGCTCATCAGCAAGGATACACCCTTACATATCGTCATCCCTCTTTTATCAGACCATGAAATTGTACTCGTCGAGGATAAAAACACCGTCATTGGATACGTAAAAAGCGGTGATCTGTTAGAGAAAATTTTTGAAACCTATCAACACCTATATGCTTACTATGAAACGATCCTCGAAACAACTGACAATGCTATATCCATCATCAATCACGAAGAAAAAATGATTGCCTGGACCTCCTCTGCAGAATATATCTTCAACATTCCCAGGGAAGAGATAATCGGAAAACCCGCCACTGATTTCTTTGCATTGGAAATGCTCCAATCATTAAAAACCCTCCGAACCGGAGAGTCCGTTTACCGAATTCAGCATCAGCCAAGGGAACATATATTTGTTCTCATTAATTCAAATCCGGTTATCCATAAAGATCGCATTATCGGTGCCGTTTCTGCAGAAACCGATATTACCTCTCAAATTCTCTTACAACAGGAACTCATCCATATGTCTAGCAAACTCATTGATTTACAAAATAAAGTATCAAAGCTAACCCCTTCAGAGGACCCTTTTATCCATATCGTAAGCCGCAGCCAATCTATTAAAAATATGATTGAAATGGTTAAAAAGGTCAGCACCACAAGAACTCCTGTCTTACTCACAGGCGAAAGTGGTGTCGGCAAGGAGGTATTCTCCAAAGCTATTCACGACTGCAGTGAGGAAAGGCACGGTCCCTTTATTGCCATCAACTGCGGAGCTATACCGCCATCCTTATTTGAGAGTGAATTATTCGGCTATGAAGGAGGCGCATTTTCAGGGTCCAACCCTAAAGGCAAAAAGGGAAAATTCGAATTGGCCAACGGAGGCACATTACTCCTCGATGAAATTGGCGAAATCTCATTAGACATGCAGGTGAAGCTGCTCCGTGTTATTGAGGAGAAGACGTATTATCAAGTAGGCGGAACGAAAACATGGAGTGTCAATTGCAGAATTATTGCTGCAACCAACCAAAACCTTGAGAGGATGATAGAGGAAGGCACATTCCGTAAGGATCTCTATTATAGGCTGCAGGTCATCTCCCTTGATATCCCTCCGCTGCGCAAACGAAAAGAAGATCTATTCGAACTAATTCAGACCTTTTTACATGAATTCTCTGTGACCCATCATCAGCACATCAAACATTTCCCTGATGATGTCTTTCAAGCATTATTAAACTATGACTGGCCTGGCAACATAAGAGAGCTGAGAAATACAATCGAACGCCTAGTTATCTTCTCTATCGATGGTGAAATCAAAAAAGAGCATCTTCCGAACTCAATCCTAAGGCATGCACAAACTGCCCTTTCTACAATTGAAGAAGAACCTAACTCCCCCTTTCAAGCAAAATTGGACGCCTTTGAAAGAAAGCTGATCTTAGAGCAATTGCAGCAGGTCCACGGCAACAAAAACAAGCTCGCAAAAAAATTAGGTATCTCCAGGGCTACGCTCTACAATAAAATGAATCGGTTGAATATATAGCCTTCCTTTCTCCCTGTATATTCTGTGCGATTATTTTCTTTCAATCTACTGGCCTTTGGCATGATTGGTGTTCCCTTAAATAGGACATTAAAATTTTTTTCTAGGAATGCAAATGGAAATTAGATTTTTTAAGTTCATTTTTTGGTTGTGTATAATTTTTAAGATAAGCAGAGATTTGTTGTCTATTTTTTTAGACAAACCTATAAATATGATTCATTCCTTCTTGGCACAATAAGTCGTAAAGAAATGCTGCATTCACAATAAATAAACCCTATTAGCAATTTCCTTCTTCGTATAATTTGAGTATCCTAAAGATGTGTTGTATGTGATTCAAGGTCAATGGAGTTAGGTAAGTGACTTTTTAAAGGAGGTTTATGATGGCTTCAGGTCAGCCCTTTATATTGGTAAAGCTGCTTTTCACTCTTAAAGCCTGCTAGCCATCGAATTCCTATCAACTAAAAAAAAGCAGGCGGTCCACCAATCAAGTTGGTTTCTCCGCCTGCTTAAATATCATTTTATAGTCTAGTATCCCACTTATTGCACCAGACGTTTTCATTTGGTGTTCCTTTGAAGTCGGATTCACCCATAATTTTGTCGATAACCGCTTTAATCGTGATGTCTGTATCTTTATATGCGTTGATATAGGCTTTAACCATAGGGACATCGGTTAAGTGTGTTGTAAAGTTAAGTGATACGAAAACAGTTGGCACTTCATGTACATACCAAGGGATTTCGTTCGCCATAGCTGCTTTCCATCTGATGCGGTAGTTATTTTCTGCACCATAACCAACCACATTAGCGAATACTAGGGCTGCATCTACTTCTTCACGATATTTCAATGTAGCGCCTTTAATACGCGTGTTACCTTCGTTAACGGTTACTTCAAAGCCTCTGCTTTCTAGCTCTTTCACAATATAGGTAAGCGTTTTGTCATCGCCTTCATAAATGCCGCCCTTTTCTCCTTCTAAGAAATACAGACGAATACGTTTATGTGTTTCTGGGCGAATTGGCAGCTGATCCAATGTGTTTTTAACAAGCGTAATTCCTTTGTCAGCTGCTTGTTTAGCACGTTCAATATGGTCCTCACAGCCAATAACTTTTAAATCTTCTTCATCACGGAAGATCGAACCGTCTTGTTGTGCTTTGTGCAAGCCAAGTGTCGCTTTGAAGCCCAAGATTCTTTCTAAAGCATCTTGAAGACGTTCTTCTGTGATGATGCCGTTTTTGTAACCATTCAACATGAAGTTATAGTCTTCATCAATATCATTGAAGAACAAGAACATATCACAGCCGGCTGCAATGGATTGCGGTACATATTCTTCACGTCTCATAGCTGCCGTCATTCCAAGCATGTGAGAAGCATCTGTCAGTACCAAGCCGTTGAAGCCTAATTTGCCTTTTAGGAGGCCATTGATTAATTCGGGTGCTAATGTAGCTGGTAGAATATCACGGTCTTCTAGCTCAGGCACCAATGCTTTTTGATATTCCGGTAAAGCGATATGACCGGCCATGATGGAATGTACCCCATTTTCAATATGGTTGCGGTATACTTCACCAAAGGATTTTTCCCATTCATCAACAGATAGTTCATTCACGCCCATAACTAAGTGCTGGTCGCGTTCCTCTGTACCATCGCCAGGCCAGTGCTTGATGCATACTCCTACATTGCTTTCTGTCAGCCCTTTAATGTATGAATTTGTGTGCTTAATTACGGTTTCAGCATTTGTACCATATGCACGCGTGTTAACGATGGTATTTCTCCAGTTTTTCAAAATATCAACACATGGGTCAAAGTTCCAGTTAACACCGACTGCATGCGCTTCACGTCCGCTGACATAACCCGCGTCAAAAGATACTTGTTCATCACCGGAAGCTTCACACATAGCAGCAGATGCCACATAAGTGCCGTCGTTAACCGCACCATTACCGCCAGCATCACAGTTCGCCGCTACGAGCAATGGAATTTTGGAATCCTTTTGCAGGTCGTTGATAAGCGCTTGTACTTTATCAGATGTAGCGCCCATGTAACGAGCTCCACCAATATGATACTTTTCAAGAAGTTCTTTGTTGGTGAACTCATTTCCGCTGAATTTATCATCTCCGAAGAAGAACAAGTTAATGAATAACTGGCCGATTTTCTCTTCGACAGTCATTCCAGCAATCGTATCTTTCACCCATTTGATATCTTCATCAGAAAGATTATAAGGCTTTGCCTTTAAATCAACTTTGGGCATCGGAATGTTTTTAGCAATCTTTTGAATCATCCGTATTTCCTCCAAACCTTACTTCAAGTTATCGTTAAATTCCTTGATCAGCTGCTGCTGATAATCACCCGCAAAGCTTCCATCTAGGAATTTTGCTAATGCTTCATCTCTGAAACGATCCCATGAGAACTTCTCTTTCCCAACAAGAATCGGGTAATAAAGAACGTCATTTACTTCTGCAGCAGATAAGTCTCCAGGAGCATCTCCAATCATCAATACATGTGTATTCTCATAGCCGAATTTCTTCAATTGCTCGATGCAATAGGCTTTCGTACCAGCCTCTTGACCAAGCATGACATCAACATGTACAGAAAGTTCATGTCTTGTCCATTCATCAAGTACAGCTGCGCCGTTAGCTGATGAAACAATCGCTACGTCTGCCACATTATTAGCCGTTTCCAATCCAGCTTTAGCGCCTTCAACAGGTTTATCATTACCTGCGAGTTCTTCCTCAATGGTACGGTTAACCGCATGGCTCCATTCTAAAGCCTTCTTTAATTGCTCATCATTCGTTTCAGCAATGGCTCTTTCAAGTGAAGGATTAGAAAGCTCATTTGTTGTTTCAGTCCACTTTTTAAAGGAAGAGATATCAGGCATTTCAATACCTTCTTTTTCTAACGCTTCAAATGTAGCGACAACCCCTTTAAAGCGGTTAATTCCTCTTGTTCTTGTGTAAAGATTGATATCATTCCATACTTTAAGGAAGTGATCTTTAATAGAATGAAGCTCCCAAACGTCAACTGCGCGTGGCCCAAAAGCTTCCTCGTGTTTTACCCCCATCGTATCCATGGCACAGCCATCAGAGTCAACACAAACTAAAAAGTTTTTCGTCTTTTGAAATTCTTGAATCGTATCTTTCATGAATAAAAACCTCTTTATCATTGGGTTTGTTTTTTGCCATTTGAAAATAAAGGTTGCTAATCCAATAAATTAGATTAACAACCTTTCATTCAGCATAAGAATCTGATTAGATTAAACGCCAGAGTAAGAAGAGAATCCGCCATCGATTGGAATAACGACGCCAGTTACGAAGCTTGCTGCCTCTTCACTCGCTAGGTATAACAATCCGCCAACTAATTCTTCTGGCTCACCGAAGCGTTCCATTGGAGTGCTGTTAAGAATTTTTCCTGCTCTAGCAGATGGAGTGCCATCTTCATTGAACAATAATTTTTCATTTTGTTTTGTAACAAGGAATCCTGGTGCAATCGCATTAACACGAATGCCAGCTTTCGCAAAGTAAGTTGCACACCATTGTGTGAAGTTACTGATTGCTGCTTTCGCTCCGCTGTATGCAGGGATTTTTGTTAAAGGTGTGTAAGCATTCATAGAAGAGATGTTAATGATGTTTGCACCTTTTTTCCCGATCATATCTTGTGCGAAGACTTGAGAAGGAAGAAGAGTACCTAAGAAGTTAAGGTCGAATACGAAGCTAACTCCTTTAGGGTCTAAATCAAAGAATGTTTTCATTTCTGGATTGTTCTTTACAGCTTCTGCATTGTAGAACTCATCATCTGTTGTACCTTTTGGATTGTTTCCGCCAGCATTGTTGACAAGAATATCCACTGTTCCAAGTTCTTTATTCACGATTTCTCTTGCAGCTTCAAGAGCTTCCTTATCTAATACGTTAGCAGCAACACCGATTGCTGTTCCGCCAGCCGCATTAATTTCAGCAGCAACCTTATCTGCTGCTTCTTGCATAAGGTCCATAACCGCTACTTTTGCTCCGCATTCTGCCAAAGCTTTTGCGAAATAAGAACCTAATACACCGCCGCCGCCAGTTACAGCTGCAACTTTACCTGTTAAATCCATTTTGAATGGAACTGCCATGTCCGTATCCTCCTTTAATATAACGCATCAATTATTTTCTGTTTTTTTGTTCTGCTTCCCATAGACCATGTAAGTATGTTGCACCTAGTGCACGATCATATAAGCCGTAGCCTGGTTTTCCTGTTTCGCCCCAGATCATTCTTCCGTGGTCAGGACGGATTGGGCCTGTGTAATTGAAGTCTGCCATCGCTTTAATCACTTCATACATATCAACGGAACCGTACTCAGATGGGTGAGCACTTTCTTCAAATGACATTCCGCCAGTTAATTTAACGTTACGAGCATGTACAAAGTTTACGCGGTCTTTTTTACCGAAGTAACGAAGCATTTCAGGGAAATCGTTCTCAGGATGTGAACCAAGGGAACCGCTGCACATTGTCAAGCCGTTATAAGGGCTGTCATATAGGTTAACGAATCTTTCCAAGTTTTCTTTGTTTGTGATGATACGTGGTAATCCAAAGATATCGAATGGAGGATCATCCGGGTGGATGGCCATTTTCACGCCAGCTTCTTCTGCAACTGGGATGATTTCTTTAATGAAGTACTCAAGGTTTTCCCAAAGTTTTTCATGATCCACGTTTTTGTAGTGATCGAATAATTGTTGAAGGTCTTCTTTCTTATAGCTAGAATCCCAGCCTGGTAAAGAAAGTTCACCTGTTAATGGATCCATTTTCTTCGCTACTTCTTCTTCGAAGATAAGAGCTGTAGAACCATCTGGAAGACGGTATTCTAAGTCTGTACGTGTCCAGTCAAAGATTGGCATGAAGTTGTAGCACACAACAGGGATACCAGCTTTTCCAAGATTACGTAAAGTTGTTTTGTAGTTTTCAATATATTTATCACGAGTTGGCAATCCAATTTTAATATCTTCATGAACAGGCACACTTTCGATAACTGAAATGTGCATACCAGCATCTTCTACAGTCTTTTTCAATTCTTCAATTTTATCCATCGGCCAAGCTTCACCAACCGGGATATCATAAATAGCTGTTACAATTCCCTTCATGCCTGGAATTTGGCGAATATATTCAAGCGGAATTGTATCTGTCTTTCCATACCAACGAAAACTCATTTCCATAATTAAGTTCCTCCTCTAGGTCAAACTACTTCGATTACGAAGTAGTTTCTCGCGTTGTTATAACAAATGCCTTCTATTAGGTTTTTCAGCATTTCTTGATCATTTGGAATTTCCCCTGCTTCCACCCATTGACCAACTAGGTTACATAGAATTCGGCGGAAGTATTCATGTCTGCTGTAAGAGATAAAGCTGCGTGAATCTGTCAGCATTCCGACGAAGTGGCTTAATAGCCCTTGGTCAGCAAGCGCCGTTAATTGGCGGATCATGCCTGGTTTTGTGTCATTGAACCACCATCCAGAACCGAATTGAATTCTGCCTGCGATTCCTTCCTCATTGACTTGGAAGTTTTGAATCGTAGTCCCAATCAATTCGTTATAAATTGGGTTCAAGTTATATAGAATCGTTCTAGGCAAGGAATCATTCAGCTCCATCGCATCGAGAAGGGCATTTAATGGTGCTGCCACTTCCCCTTGGTCGCTGATGGAATCAAAGCCTGCATCAGGTCCAAGCTTGCGGAACATTTTTGTATTGTTGTTCCGGATTGCCCCAAAGTGGATTTGCATAGCCCAACCGCGCTCTTTGTAGGCCTTTGCCAAACTCATTAATAGGGCTGTTTTAAATTTATTCTCATCTTCCAGGCTTACAGCTTTACCGCTGCGCCCCGCTTCATAAATACCGTTCAGTTCACTTTCTTCAAACTCAGCGTATGGAATCTCAGACACCCCATGGTCTGATACTCGACAACCGCTTTCATGGAAGTATTGAACTCTCTCTAGTAATGCCTGCTCAAAGGCCTCATACGTTTCTAATGATTTTCCAGTTACCTTCTCAAGTGTTTCTACAAAAGGAACGAATGTTGCCTTATTGATCTCTAACCCTTTATCAGGTCGGAAGGATGGCAATACCTTCACCGGAAAATCAGGAAGCTCAGCGATTTGCTGATGATATTTCAAGTCATCAGTCGGTTCATCTGTTGTCCCGATTACTTTAACATTTGACCGTTTGATAAGAGCTTGTACAGAATATTCATCCTGCTGCAGCAATTCATTGCAACGATTCCATATGTCTTCCCATGTATGCTCATTCAATAGCTCTTCAATACCAAAGTATTTCTTCAGCTCAATATGAGTCCAATGATACAAGGCATTCCCAATTGTATGAGGGACCGTTTTCGCCCAAGCAGCAAATTTCTCCTTTGGATCCGCATCGCCTGTGATATATTCTTCACCAACCCCGTGCGCTCGCATGGCTCTCCATTTGTAATGATCGCCTTCAAGCCATAGCTCGGTAATATTATTGAATTTACGATTCTCCGCGATATCCTTTGGGGATAGATGGCAATGATAATCATAGATTGGCATATCTTTTGCATATGTGTGATACAACCGGACGGCTGTTTCATTGTTTAACATAAAGTTTTCATGAATAAACGAAGTCAAACAGAATCCCTCCTCTATTGGCATTCAACTAGGCTGGCCGCCCCGCCGTTCTAAGCGATGCAGCCGAACCTTATTATTCAGCTTTTACAGAAGCCAGCTTGTTAACGAATTGACGTGCAACTTCTTGAACGGAGCTGTAATCACCGTCTTTAACCCCTTTTGTCAGAGCACTTCCGATACCGACTGCAAATGCGCCGTTATTGACCCATTGATCAAGGTTGTCAATGCTGACACCGCCTGATGGCATAAGCTCAACATGAGGAATCGGACCCTTCACATCCTTTAAGAATCCTGGTCCCATCAAGCTTCCTGGGAATAGCTTCACAACATCTACGCCGGATTCCAGCGCCTGCATGATCTCTGTTACAGACCCGCATCCAGGTAGATATGGAATCGCATAGCGGTTGCATACTTCGGCAATATCGCTGTTAAAGTGAGGGCTTACAATGTAACGCGCACCTTTCATAATCGCGATACGGGCTGTTTCCCCATCAAGGACAGTTCCTGCTCCAACAACCATATTAGGGTTCCCCATTTGTACTAGCTCAGCAATGGCATCCTCTGCACCAGGGGTTGAGAAGGTGATTTCTAGAGATCGAATACCGCCTTGGAATGCCTGTTTTGATATTTCTACTGCATCTTCTTTATTTTTTCCGCGGATAACCGCTACTAAATAGCCGTCATGTATATCGCTTAAAATTTGATGTTTTTGCAACATAACATCCACCTCTTCCATTTCTTTGGTGAGGAATCGTCCATCACCAGTTGCAAACAATTCCTTTGAAATGCGCTGCTTCTTCCAAAATTGGCTCATTTCGTTATCGACACTATTCTTTACTAATGCCTCGTTTTTAAAAAGAGAATGAATCCTTAACTATTCGGCTTTATAAGAAGCATCGCCTTGTATACTTGTATACTAGCATGTGCTTACTGGCATTTCAAGTAAAAAAAGTGCGTATAGTATAGGGTTTTTCTCTCTTAAATTCCCCTATGCTTGTATCTCAGCGATATATTGGTTATCCTGAATAAATAAACCAAATTGCCATCGGGGATTAGCTATTTAGGGCTCAATATCATCCTAAATGCAGATTAGGTTCTGCTAAGTGAAATGCCTTACTTCTCATTCGCCCATGCAAAAAACACCTATCATTTCAATTCGGCTATGCCAAAATCGAGTTGAAATGATAGGTGTTTTTTATTTGTTACATATAATAAATCCGTATCTTTTTGCCATTATCCTACGAAGTTGCGGACTCACCTTCAATAGAATCAAAGTAATGGATATAAGGGCTTCCCTCTTTATATAGATCATCCCAAAGCCTAGTAGCTTCAATAATATGAAGATTCACAACATCCTCTACTTGGTCACATCTTTTATGTTCAAGAATATCAATGATGGTTTCATGCTGCTTAATAGCCTCACTAAAATTATGCTCAATTTCCGATAAAAGCCTCATGCGGTTATAGTGAGTACTTATTCTCGTAATGGCTTCCCAGATATGTTCCTTCTTATTTGCCTTAAAAATGATACGGTGAAACTCTTTATCAAGCATATGGAAATCGGCTTCTTTACCACTTTGTCCAAGCAAGCCTTTTTGAAGAGCTACATTTTTCTTCAAATCATACAATGCTATATCTGGAAAAGATTCGCAAGCCAGTTTAAGTACCTCTTTTTCCAAAATATATCTCATGAAAGAAGCTTCCTTAATGAGCTGAAGGTTTATTTTGGATATATATGTACCCACTTGCGGAATCACTTCAATCAAGTGCTCTTCGCGTAATTTAGCTAGAACTTCTCGAACTGGAGTACGAGATAAGCTTAAGGCCTCTGCTAGCTCAACTTCACTTATTGCCTGTCCAGGCTCTAACTCTAAAGACATAATAGAATCCTTTATCACCCTATAGGCATAATCTTTATTATTCTCTCCCGGAAGCTTTGGCGACACTTTCACCATTGTGCTCACTCCCTCTATTATCGATCATGTATTCTTTCATCATATCACGGCAATCTGCCATGGTTCAATAAAATGTCAAAAAGATCGAATACAATAGGACAACGATTTCATATTGCCAGCAAAATCGACAGCTAATACTACCTGAATATTACACCCAATATTATCGTAAAATTCTTTTGAATATACCTATATACGAATAAAAATGAGACAAAATCCCTTTTCATAAAATATGCCTTAAAAAGAGATTTTGTCTCTGAGTCAGTTAATAATCTTTTTCGATATGATTCGTATATAATTAAGCCGTTTGTTTCTTTCTGTTTTCAGCTAAATCTACTGCCAATTGTTCTGAACGTTTTTTATTTAACGGATAAAGGAACATTAGGACTAAGAACACGAGCCCAAGTACAATTGCAGGTACTAATGTTGCCAACATATGAATTCCATTTAGAGTTCCTGTTGTTTGTACTGTTAATTCTGCGTTGTAGCCGACAGCTGCAATCGCTGCACCGCCAAGACCACCTGCAACAGCTTGTCCAATTTTACGAGCCATTGAATAGATCGAATAAATTGTTCCATCTTCACGTAAACCTGTTAAATATTCGTGGTAATCGATAACATCTGTAACGAATGCCCAAATAACAAGGTTAAATGTACCGTAACCAAGCATTGCAACTGTTAAGATAGCAATGAATGATGTCATACTTAAGTCTGAGAATACATATAAAAGAGCATAGGCAGCAGCACCAACTAATACACCAAAAGATGCCACTTCTTTTTTACCGAATTTCTTAACCAGCTTAAGGATGAATGGCGCCATTGCAAACACGGCTGCGGATTGTAAGAACCCAACAATACTTAGGCCTTTCGTATTTCCAAAGTAATCTTTAAATAAGTAAACATTTACCGCTCCGATAAACATGATAATAACCATGAATGTTAATGAAGCGACAAGGAACCAAAGTAAAGGTTTGTTTTTAATGATACCTTTTATTGTCTCACTTGTTTTCACTTTAGGCTGATCATCTTTATCAGCAAGAGTAACACGTTCTACTGTTAAATGATAACATCCCATGTAACAAGCAATCGCTAAAATACCGAAAATAACAGCAGCTAATAAGAAGCGGTTTGCTGATGCTTCGTTATCAACAAACAAAATGATTGGCCCTAAAACGTTAATGACTAGTCCTGCCATTTGTGATCCCACTGTTCTCCAAGAAGATAAAGCAGTACGCTCTACAGGATCAGCTGTCATAACAGAAGCCATTGAGCCATAAGGAATATTTACAGTACTGTATAATGTTCCCCATAAAATATAACTTACATAGGCATATGCTAGATAGAATCCATTAGACATCCCTGGAATATAAACAAACATTAATACACCTGTGATGACTAACGGAAAGGACATTCTAAAGATCCACGGTCTAAATTTACCATGAACTCCAGCTTTTCTTGTGTCAATAAAACGACCCCAAGCCACATCAGCAAATGCATCCCATAATCGTGCAATCGCGAACAATCCGCCGACTGCCAAAGGATTAAGATGATAAACATCCGTATAGAATACCATCAAATAACTTGCCACGAGCATGAAGAAGAAATCGTTTCCAAAATCCCCGAACAAATAGCCCATTTTGTCTCTAAGACCGAATTGTCTCATTATGTTTCACCTCTAATTTTTATAATCTCCACTATCAAGTTGGTTTTTATTCGCAAATGAAATGTAATCAAATAGATAGTCTTTTTGACTTTGTGAAATATTGAGCAATAAAACTAAAAAAAATTTATCCTCGTTTTACTAGATTTGATTACTAACCTCCTCTTAGCTTCGATATACTAGTATACTAGCATGCCACAATCCAATATGCAACACTTTCTCGAAATCGTTTTCACACAGGGTTTACCCCTGTTGATAATTGCGTTCAAACCCTTATATGGCAAGGGATAAGAAAGATTTAGATATTATTAATTTTTTTATTCTACTCAACGCAAGGAATTAATTACCATAGAATTTTGTCGGGTTTATGATAGAAAATGTCTATCGGATATAAAGATTATAAAACCACAAGGAAACGCTTACAACAAATCGGAAATATTTAAAAGTTTTCAGTAAATAATAATTTTAAGTGCTCCAGTAGTTGCTTAATCGTGTTATGAGGAAGGTAATAAAAAGAGCGGATCCTCTCTCCTATCCAAAAGATGAATTGTCATAGTTAGCAAGTTACATGCAAAGAATTCATATAAAGGATCTGGCCGTTTTATGCCCTACCATACAAGGATTCATTGAAATAGATGATTAATTTGCGAAGAATATCCACGATGCTAGAGCAAGGCTTAATTGGAAATCTCTCTTAATCGTACAACGATTGCATTTTCACAAATATCCTACACAGTTATCAATATAGAAAATAAAGAGGACTGGTTTTCCCCAATCTCCTTCTGTATAGGAAGACTATGCTTATTCATACATAGAACTTTTATCTAAGTTCATTTCTATCCTGCGGTTTTCCATCTTCTTTAACCAGATGACACAGTTTTGGCATTTTTGATGTTCACTCATTCAAGAAAAATCCCCAACATTATCGAAATTCACTTACTTATGAACCGTTCTCCAAAGCCAATCAAATAAATCTAAAGTATTTTGTTCTTATATCGGACCAAACGCTTTATTTAAAAACGTATTTGATTTCCAATCATTTTCCCTTAAGTTACCAGTTTAATCCGCTTATGGACTGTCCATTCTTGTCCCTTAAGCATATTAATAAACAGTATCTGCAGCTTATTTAAATGAGGTTGCTATTTTTCAAATTGCCTTTTTTTCATGATCTGTAAAGGTATAATTTGCATGGAAAAGGAGAAGTGATACATTGGAGCATCAAATTATTGTACCGTGGGAAATGGACGAATTATCTACTCATGATGAATTTTATGTACCTGATTATATCCATGATATGGGACTAGAGGTTCTTAAACAGTACGATTTAAAAGTTAATAGCATGCAGGTGGTCACAACAAAGCCTGATAAGGGCGGTGCCATATGGAAGTTGGAGACCGATGATGGACCTAAAAGTTTTAAGCTTCTCCATCGAAGACCTACAAGAAGCATGTTTAGTCTTGGTGCCCAAAGGTATTTGGTAGACATAAAAAATGCAAGGGTACCGGGAATTATCACAACCAAATCGGGTGAAGATTATGTTCAGGCCGGAGATAAGTTATGGTTTGTTGCAGAATGGATTGAACCATTAATGCCAGTAACAAAAGACTTAGAAGGCGCAAAACAGCTTTGCTATGCGCTCGGTGAATTTCACCGGTTAAGTCAAGGGTATGTCCCCCCTGCTGGGGCAGAAATTGCCTCAAGATTGTATAAGTGGCCAAAAAGCTACCAAAAAATCCTCAGGAAAATGGATTGGTTCCGAAATGTAGCTATAGCGTATAGTTCAATGCCTGCTAGTCAGGAGCTATTAAATGTTATCGATTTATTTGAAGAACAAGCAAAGAATAGTATCGAAGCATTAAATCAGTCAAAATACTTGGAACTAGTAAAACTCGGTAATACAAATTGGGGTCTGGTTCATCAGGATTACGGCTGGTCAAATGGTCAAATGGGACAGAATGGAATGTGGATTATTGACCTTGATGGTGTAGCATATGATCTTCCCATACGTGACTTAAGGAAATTGATAACAGGAACCATGGCAGATTTATTTAGATGGGATGTAACGTGGATGCGTGAAATGATTCAAGCTTATCACGAGGCAAATCCAATCAGTACAGAGCTATATGACATCTTACTAATTGATTTGTCACTTCCTAGTGAATTTTATAAAAATGTCAAAGAGTTACTATATGAGCCAGAAATATTTTTAGATGAAACAACCTCTCAATTAATTAGAACAATTGTTGATACTGACCAATCCAAATGGCCGGCATTAGAGGAAATTAAAGCTGATTGGAGGAATCAGTCATCATGAAAATTTTAATGATAGCTACTGAAAAACTTCCTGTACCGCCTGTCCTTGGAGGGGCCATTCAAACGTATATTTCCGGAAGCCTTCCACACCTAGCAAAGTCATATAATATTACTGTTTTAGGAATAACAGACCCATCGCTTCCTAATGAAGAAGTCAAGGATGGCATTAAATATGTCCGAGTACCAGGGAAATTATTGCCGCTCTATCAACAAGGAATCGTTCAATTTTTAGCCTCCAACTCTTTTGACATCATTCACGTTTTTAATCGCCCTCGCCTTGTTATGCCGATTCGAAGCGTTGCACCTCACTCGAAAATTATCCTTAGCATGCACAATGATATGTTTAATCTTGATAAAATTGAACCGAATGAAGCTCATGCAGCAATAGAAGAAGTCTCTATGATCGTAACAATCAGCGACTATGTAGGGAATGTCATCCGCAGCCTCTATCCCGAAGCATCCTCAAAAATCCGCACTATTTATTCAGGTGTTGATTCTGAACGGTTTTTACCCGGCAATCATTCTAAAATGGAATCTATTCGAAATCGGCTTCGTAAAGAACATGGTTTAGAAGATAAAAATATCATCCTATTTGCAGGAAGACTTTCCGCAAACAAAGGAGTAGATCGGCTAATTCGAGCATTACCCCTGCTTTCAAAAAAACACAAAAACCTAGCCTTGGTTATCGTAGGAGGAAACTGGTTTAGCCAGAACAAAATAACCGATTATGTAGCCTATATTCGATCTTTAGCAAAACAACAAACCGTTCCTGTTGTCACAACAGGCTTTGTATCATCAGCTGATATCCAAAATTGGTTTGCGGCTGCCGATATATTCGTCTGTACCTCTATTTGGCAAGAACCACTCGCACGCGTTCATTATGAAGCAATGGCTTCCGGCCTTCCTATTATAACAACGGCAAGAGGAGGAAACGCAGAGGTCATTATTCCAGGGAAAAATGGCTTTGTAATCGAAGATCCAGAGGACCCAGCAAACTTTGCAGAAAAGATTTCTGAAATATTGTCAAATAAATCATTAATGCAAAGCATGGGGAAAAGAGGAAGAGAACTCGCTATAAGCCATTATAACTGGCCTAGAGTCGCACATGACATTATGGAGGTTTGGGAGCGTACGCTGCAGACGCCTCTTCCTGCACTGCTGCCAGAAGACGAAAGCCTTCAAAATATTACTCCACCAGATGAACCGAGTGATGAAAAGAAGAAAAAGAAGAAGAAAAAACAAGACAAAGATAAAGATAAAAAAGGTAAACATACAAAGGAGAAACACAAGAAAGATAAACACAACAAAGTAAAGACAAAAAAGAAAGATAAGAATAAAGAATCTAAGAGCCGCAAACTAAAGGGTAAAAAAGATAAGAAACGTAAAAAAACTGACTAATGCTATTAATCAATCGGTGCAGCAACATCTAAAAAACCTGAACTTTTAGGCAATAGATTCATAAAATACCGCCTAAAAGTTCAGGTTGATCATTGGCTGAGATGCCAATATTCAAGTCTATTCTTCAGCCTTTTTTATTAAAACCTCATCTATTTATGATAGGGTTCTCCTCGATTAATCCGAAACGCCCGGTACACCTGTTCCACTAAAATCAATCTCATCAACTGATGCGGGAACGTCATTTTTGAAAATGACAGGGTATCATTTGCCCGCTTCATGACATCCTTACTCAAGCCAAGAGAGCCGCCGATAACGAAGACGATTTTGCTTTTGCCGTATGTAGCGAGCTTGTCGAGTGTGTCAGCAAGTTCCTCAGATGATTTCATTTTCCCTTCAATGGCAAGGGCGATAACATGGGCATCATCTGGAACTTTAGCAAGGATTCTCTCCCCTTCTTTTCCTTTCACCTGAAGCATTTCTTGTTCGCTTAAGGTTTCAGGAGCTTTTTCATCGGGTATTTCAATGATATCAATTTTGGCATAGGCCGATAGTCTCTTCGTGTATTCCTCTATTCCTTGTTTCAAGTATTTCTCCTTCAATTTACCTACCGTTACAATCGAGATATTCACAGTTCATCCTCACTTTACAAACAACTTATCCACAAATGTTATCCACATATACACAGTTACCGTCCACATATTGTGTCCGAATGTTCGTTCGCCACAACATATACAGCTGGTTTTCCACAGTATTCACAGGTGAATTCGCCCGAATTGTGAGTAACTTTTCCTCCTTCTTCATCAGAAAGGTTGTTGATAAATGGAGGTACTTCTGCCTCATCCACGATATTATCGAGTCCTACTTCCACATGCTCTGCACAGCAATAAATTTTCATTTCAATCTCTCCATTCTTTTTTCAATAGGGAAAGCAGGGCACCGTCTACAGTCCCCTGCTTCCGTCAACTATTATTGTAAGTCAGCTTCCGCCAACGTCATTTCCGTTGTTTGAACCTTGCCGTTACGGTAATACTTCACCTTCATCGTATCACCAATCTTCTTCTCAGCATATAAGTGTTTTCTTAAGGATGGTACATCTGGTATTGCATCACCATCCAGCTCAACAATGACATCATATTCCTTCAATCCAGCTTTCTCAGCTGGTGAACCTGGCTCGACACTTGCTATGACTACCCCTTCCGTTATCTTAGACGGTAGATTCAATGTTGCATCCTGTTGATAGCTTGTCACTTCGCTCAATGACCGTAAAGATGTCCCCATATAAGCCCGTTTCACCTTTCCATGGGCTTCAAGGTCCTCGATGATTGGAATGGCATAATTGATGGGGATTGACAAACCTATACCCTCAACAGAGGATTCAGCAATTTTCATTGAGTTTATGCCAATCACCTGGCCGTTGATATTAACAAGCGCTCCTCCACTGTTACCAGGATTAATAGCCGCATCTGTTTGAATGACCTCTGCGTTCCAATCCTCAATCCCGTCTGAATTGACATCAATAGGGATTGTTCGATTTAAGCCAGAAATAATTCCTTGGGTCACCGATCCAGAAAAGTTCAGCCCAAGCGGATTTCCAATCGCAATAACGGGCTCGCCAGACTTTAGTTTATCAGAATTTCCGAACTGTGCAACGGTATCGACCCCTTTGTCGTCAATCTGAATGACGGCCAAGTCGGTCCATACATCGCTGCCTAGCAGCTTTGCCTCTGTCTTTGTTCCATCTGTCAATGTCACCTCAAGCGTGCTTGCTCCTTCAACGACATGATTATTGGTCACAATGAAGGCTTTTCCATTTTCCTTTTTATAAATAACACCGGAGCCTGTTCCTGCTTCCGTCTCCTCATTAAAGAAACTAGAGCCTTGAATATTCGTTATGCCAATAACTGCATCAGCTGCTTTTTCGACCGCCTTTGTAACATCTGTGGTCACATCCACTGAGAGATTTTGCGTCAGACTGGATGTTCCGTTATTTTGGTTTATGGAACCAGGATTGTTCTGTCCATTTCCGCCAGTAAGATTGCCGCTTAAGAAGAGGACAAGCAAGGCCCCAATAATCGAACCAATGAGACCTGATACGAAATATCCGCCCTTCCCTTGGCTTTTCTGCCGCCTGAACTGGTTATCATCTTGATCATAATAGCCCATCCACACACATTCCTTTCAGCTTGAACTCAATTTACCTTCTATTATTTGTTTATTTCCATAATATAAACCGTAAATTACTGTTTCAACTCTTTCGCTTATTCTTTTCCCTGCTGAATGGAAGATTATGTGCGGTCAAAAAAATAACAGAGATACTCTCTCTGTTATAGCTCAATTAATTCAGTTGGCTCGTTAGGATCAGTATCATATAAGCTAAATTGCTCTCCGACACGAATCCCCTTTGTCTCTAGCGTTTGGGCAACAGACATTTGGGCAAGGTCCTTCATATTATTATCTTTGCTTAAATGGGCCAGATAAAACCGCTTTGTCCGATCACCTGCGACCTCACTCATGGCAATTGCTGCATCTTCATTGCACACATGGCCTACATCGCTTAGAATTCGGCGCTTAACGCTCCACGGATACCGACCCATCCGCAGCATGCCTACATCATGATTGCTCTCAAATATATACATATCTGCATTATGGATGATTCCTTTCATCCTGTCGCTCACATAACCTGTGTCTGTAATCGTTACAAGCTTCTTATCTCCATGATGGAAGACATAGAACATCGGCTCAGCTGCATCATGGGAAACACCGAACGATTCTACATCCAGCTCACCGAATGTCTTCACGGTCTCCATCCCAAATTCGAACTTCTGCTCAGTTGGAATTTCCCCAATCAAGCCCTCCATTGCCTTCCACGTATTCGCATTCGCATAAATCGGTAATTGATATTTTCGAGCCATGATACCAAGGCCCTTAATATGGTCGCTATGTTCATGGGTCACGAAAATGCCTGAGAGATCCTCAGGCTTTTTATTAATCTTTCCTAATAACTCTACCATTTTCTTGCCGCTCAAGCCGGCATCGACGAGAAAGGAATTCCCCCCGCATTCTACATAAAGAGAATTTCCCGTGCTCCCGCTGGCGAGAACGCTGAATTGCATTGACATATTCCTCACTCCGTTAAATTCTCTTCTTCTGTATTCAATACTTCACTATCGGTTCCTTTAACGAAATAATCCTCCTGTCCATTCACCTTGAAATGCCAGGTTGGCACAAGCACCAAGATTTCAGACTCCGTCACTTCAATCAGCGTGTAATACCCAAGCTCAGGATCTGTGACTTTGCTGCCATTCGTTAAATATCCATTCGTCAGCAAGCTTCCCAATGCTTTCACAGCTGGGTCGATGGCTTGATTATCGTTAAATTCCTCGATATTATCGAGCATGGTCTGCTCATAACTCACTACTTGATCTTTCTCATTCAATTGAAAGACGATCTGGGCGTTCTGATTATTAAAAAGCATCCGCCCATTATAAACTTGATTATAAATAATGGATTGGCCTTCCTTGCGCCAAAACTTATAAGAATCACCAGCTGTTATATTTTTCTCCATGAATGTTTGCAGTTCGTAATATTTCCCCTCGCCTGTTCCAATTGCTATCGGTTTCTCGAGTTGGGAAAGAATTGTGTGTTCGTCACCAAGAACAGCATCTTGATTCTTGAGACCTCGGATATCACTTTCTGTGAATACCTTTGCCTTTGCACTAATCGTTTTCTCAGTAACAGACCCGCTTGGCATGGATGAGTACACTATACCAGCATCCTTCAGCTTTTCCTCAAGGGTTGTTTCTTTATTGATTTCAAGCTTGGCTGCCTTGAAATCAATGAACTGATAAAGAAGAAAAATATCTAGAATGAGGAAGACAATAATGAATAGACTCTTTGTTTTATTCCAATCCATCCAAGATGCCTCCCTTAGTCTTATCCGTTATCGTTACCCAGGACTGGTCGTAATAGAAATACCATGTCGGTTTTAAGACGATAATATCTGTGCCAGTACTCTCATCAATCGTCATCATATACCCGATCGTCATGTCGGTGAGCTTATCTGGATTATATTGCTTGCTCATGCTTTCTTTAAAGACGGCGAGCGCATCCTCCGCTGCTGGCAAAGTATTCTCACTTTGTGTCAGAGCCTTATCACCGAGATACACATATGGACGCTCATACACCTTCACATTCTCCGTGCCCCATTCAACATCATATTCTGAGATACCTGTGTCATTAAATACAGGCAGGCCGGATATATAGAGGCGATAGAGGATATCTCTATTTCTCTCATCCAATGCAGCATAACGATATCGTTGATCCCAGCCTGCATGGGTGTTAATCCAATCAATACTTCTTTGGAGGATATGAGTATCTGTATTTTTCTCTTCCTTTGCACCCACAGCAAGGTTCTTATACTCAATCATCATGGTTTTGGAGTTTGCCTTCAGGAGGCTTGATCCATCTGTATAAAAATCGCCTTCCTGTTTCACTGTATCAGGAACAGAGAATAAGGCCTTCATGAAACTTGTTGCGGATACAAATTTGGTTAAATAGCTGTATCCTGTTACCTTTTGCCTGCCAGCTGGCACAATAACAGATTGTTGATCGGTAATGGCAATCTTCTCATACCTTACATAATTCTCTGTCTTTGCATAGGAAGAAGCAAACTGCTCAAGCACCTCAGGTTCAAGAGCTGCTGTCACTACTGTCTCTTCATCCTCTGAAATGAAATAAACCGCATGATTACTATCACCGATGTTCTCCGTAAAGACCACAATTCGGTCAAAGTTAATATCTGGCACGCTGCTATCTTCAATCTTCAAATACTTTTTATAGAAGGATAAAGGCACATGATCATTGAATATGACTTCAATCGCCCCATCCTGCTCCATTAATTCCTTTATAGATTTCACATCATATTTCTCAGATTGGTTCTGGAAATTAAAGAGACTAAACCGTTTGATGGAATCAATCATTTCCGGCACCAGTTCATCCGAATAGGTTCCGTAATAGGAGCCTCGGGTATGGTACAGTACCTTGACCGGCTGCACGACCTCATCAGGCTCCATATTGCCATTGCTCGTAATTTTCGTCTGGACATATTGAGAGCTGTCAATCTCATAAGTCGGCTGATAGAACCAATATGACCAAGTAAGCAATCCGCTGATTACAATTAAGGAGAACAATAAAATATTTTTTAATCCTTCCCAGCTCATTCCCAATCATCCTCTTGTAAAGGTTCATATGGAAGCGTAAAGAAGACGGTTGTCCCTTTTCCTTCCTCGCTTGATGCCCATATTTGCCCCTTATGTGCTTCAATCATTTCTTTTGCGATAGCAAGACCTAAGCCGGTGCCGCCCATCTTCCGTGAGCGTGCTTTGTCGACACGGTAGAATCGCTCAAAAATTCGTGAGACATTCTCTTTTGGAATTCCCATTCCCTCATCGCGGACGCTGACTTCAATATTTGGTCCAATGACCTGAAGCTTAAAGGTAACCTGTCCGCCCTCTGGGGAATACTTTAAGGCATTGGAAATGATATTATCAAGTACCTGCGTTATTTTGTCTTCATCAATCTCCACACCAATTGATTCATCAGGAATAAGACGCTTGAAGGTCACATCCCTAGATTTTGTCATTTCAAAACGGTCAATCACACGATGGAAGTATCGGCCAAAGTCTACCCACGTTGTCGATAATTGATAATCTGTGCTATCGAGCTTAGACAATTGAAGAAGGTCATTCACCAAACGAATCATCCGTTCTGTTTCTGTCTGAGCTGTATTCAAGAATTTCGGTGCAAGCTCCTCATCATGCATCGCACCTTCTGCCAATGCCTCAAGATAGCTTCGCATTGTCGTCAATGGCGTTCGCAGCTCATGGGATACATTGGCTACGAATTCTCTGCGTTCCTCATCAATCTTTTCCTGTTCTGTAATATCATGCAGAACGACAATCAATCCATTCACAAAGCCTGTTTCACGCTGAATAATGGAGAAGTTTGCTCTTAAATATAACAGCTTTTTATCAGAGCTGTGATCTAAAATAATCGATTCCTTTTCATTCAATAGCTGATTAAATGTATAGGAATCTTCTAATCCTAATACTTCTGTCACTGGCTTCGATAAAGATGTTTCACGTGAAACCTTCAGCATGGAAAGAGCCGTATCATTAATTAAAATGACACGTCCTCGCCTGTCAGTCGTCAGCACCCCATCTGTCATATTGGTTAGAACAGATGATAGCTTCCGCTTCTCTGCCTCTGTTGTGGCTTGAGCATCCTGAAGCTTCTTCGTCAAGTTGTTGAAGGCCACAGCCAGCTGCCCAATCTCATCATCACTATAGACTTTTACTTTTCGAGAATAGTTTCCGCGTGACATCGCCATTGTTTGCCTTCTCATGTCCGAGATTGGCTTGGTAATCGTCTGAGCTAGCAAAACACCCAATATAGCTGTTACAGCCAGGGAGATAATTGTGGCCTTTGCCATAATCGTGTTGATTTGTTCAAGCTCCTCGTAGACATTCTCAATCTTCGTTATTAAGTACAGATTGCCAATGACAACATCATCCTCTGTCATGAGCGGCTCAGACCATAGGAGAATTCGTTCGGCAGTACCCGCATCTATCCGAATATCCTTCTGAGCCGTCCCCTGATTAAAGGCCGTCATGACCATCTTATCGTTAAAACGAGTTCCGACAATATCCTGATTCTCAGCAGAGGAGCCGATGACCTTGTAATCTTGGTCCATGACACGAATCTCCAAAATATCATCAGAATCATAATCCCCAATGGTGGTTTCAATATCCTCCATCAAAGTCGGATCACCGACCTTACGCGTTTCGGTGATCTCCTTCTCAAGACTATATTTCAAAATCGTAACCCGCTCTTGAATAGAGCTCTTGAAGCTGTCTAATAACTGCTGCTCCAGGCGCTGGGCAAAATAAACACCAATAATCTGCATCGCTACAAAGATTAGAAGCAAATAGATTAATACGAATTTAAAGTAAATCGATTTAAAAAAGCCGACTTTTTTCATAAGAGTTACTCCTGTTCTGGGTGACGGAGATAATAGCCAACTCCTCTTCTCGTAACAATCCATGCCGGATGGCTCGGATTATCCTCTATCTTCTCCCTTAGACGTCTAACTGTAACGTCGACTGTTCTTACATCTCCGTAGTAATCATAGCCCCATACTGTTTGCAGAAGATGCTCCCGTGTCATAACTTGTCCAATATGCTTCGCTAAATAGAAAAGCAGCTCGAATTCACGATGAGTGAGTTCGATTGTCTCCCCTCTTTTCGATACCATATAGGAATCTGGGTGAATAACCAGATTGCCGACAGTGATTTCGTTCGTTTCCTCCTGCTCATCCTGCTGGGTTGCCGCATGCTTCTGTCGGCGAAGATTTGCCTTAACACGCGCAATCAACTCACGCGTACTGAAAGGCTTTGTCACATAGTCATCTGCTCCAAGCTCAAGACCGAGCACTTTATCGATTTCAGAATCCTTCGCGGTCAGCATGATGATTGGCATATCGTATTTCTTTCTTACCTCCCGGCACACTTCCATTCCATCCTGCTGTGGGAGCATAATATCAAGTAAAATCAAATCAGGTTGTATCTCTTCAACGAGCTTGATTGCATCATTGCCATCATAAGCACAATACACCTCAAACCCTTCCTTCTTTAAATTAAACTGGAGTATGTCAGCAATTGGTTTCTCATCATCAACGACTAAAATTTTCTTATCCATTACAGCGACTCCTTTACCTAGCTTATAAATCTATATAAAAACAGGACAAAACTTGTCCCATTTTCTATAAACTCCTTCAAACTTACTTTATCATTTCTCCTTGATTAGGTCACCTTTTTAAGAAAAAATCCAGTTATCTACTGGAATAAGCGATAAATACCAATTTCCTTATATTCCCGCAAACGAAGCTTTGTAAACAGGCTGCTCCGCTCATATTTTCACTTTTTTATCATTTTCTTTGCTGTTTGTACCTGTATTTCCTTTCCATTCGTATCAATGAAATCTTATACAAAAAAAAAGAGGTTGGAACATGACTGAATTTGCCGTGTCCAAAAACGAATGTTGCGCTGACATCTAGGCTTGATTAATCTAAATCGCTGATCCTCGTTGCAGGCGGCTGAATCTAAGGGCGGACGGGGTGCTTTGGCAATCTGCGTGGTCACCCCTGTCCGCTGACCACGCAGGAGTCAACAGCTTGAAACGTTAATTACCGGTATTCTACTATCATCATTCATTTTTAACAGAGCTAAGGAAAAAAGGACTGAGAATATGTATTCTCAGTCCTTTTTTGTACAAGCTCGGCAAGGCTGCCTTGCTATCCTTATTAAAGTCCGTATGGGTTGCGCAATACATTGGTTTGATTGCGGTCTGGTCCAACAGAGAAAATGGACAATGGAATGCCTGTCAGCTGTGATACGCGTTCCAGGTAAGTTCTAGCATTCGCTGGGAGGTCTGAGAGCGTCTTCGCTCCTGTAATATCCTCCGTCCAGCCAGGAAGCTCCTCATAGACCGGCTCACATTCAGCTAGCACTTTCAGACTTGCCGGGAACTCTTCCATGATTTGTCCTTTGTAGCGGTAAGCCACACAAATCTTCAATGTCTCAATACCAGTCAAGACATCAATGGAGTTCAAGGAAAGGTCAGTCAATCCGCTCACACGGCGGGCATGTCTTACAACAACACTGTCGAACCAGCCAACACGACGCGGGCGTCCAGTTGTTGTCCCGTACTCTCTTCCTACCTCCCTGATCTGGTCGCCAATCTCATTGTGAAGCTCAGTTGGGAAAGGTCCATCCCCTACACGAGTTGTGTATGCTTTGCACACACCGACAACATGATTGATTTTGGACGGGCCGACACCAGCTCCGATTGTGACTCCCCCTGCTACTGGGTTAGAGGAAGTAACAAATGGATAAGTACCTTGGTCAATATCAAGCATAACCCCTTGTGCACCTTCAAAAAGAACGCGACGACCCTCATCAAGGGCATCATTTAAAACAACAGATGTATCACATACATATTTCTTGATCTGCTGTCCATACTCATAATATTCTTCAAAGAAATCAGCTAGGGTAAATCCTTCTGTCTCATAGAATTTCTCGAGCATCCGGTTCTTTTCCTCTAGATTTCGTGTCAATTTTTCTTCAAATACTTCACGATCAAGCAAGTCAGCAATGCGGATGCCGATACGGGCAGCTTTATCCATATAAGCAGGCCCAATGCCTTTTTTCGTTGTACCAATCTTATTGGCTCCCTTGCGTTCTTCTTCTACCTCATCCAGCTTCAAGTGATAGGGAAGAATAACGTGAGCACGATTAGAAATACGAAGATTGTCGGTAGAAACACCGCGTTCATGTAAATAAGCAAGCTCTCCGATTAAAGCCTTTGGATCAACGACCATCCCATTACCGATAACGGAAATTTTGTCCTTATAGAAAATTCCTGATGGAATTAAATGTAGCTTATATGTTTCGCCATTAAACTTAATAGTATGTCCTGCGTTATTGCCCCCTTGATAACGAGCAATGACTTCTGCATTTTCAGAGAGAAAATCAGTGATCTTCCCTTTCCCTTCGTCTCCCCACTGTGTACCAACTACAACTACTGAAGACATTCTGACACCTCCAAAATTTATGAGCAATCAGCATATGCTTTTTGCTTAACAAACATACTTAGTGTACCAATATCGAGCAGGATTATCAAGAAAAACACGAACATTTTTATTGGATAATTAAAGTATGTTCGTGATTATTTTAGGGATATAAAAAATCCGCCCCATTCAGGCAGCGGATTCTCTTATTATGCACCAGTCGGAAACGCGTCATTCTCAAACCTTCGTTCCAGATTGACGAATTTATTGTATTCTTTCACAAAGGCAAGCTGCACCGTACCGACCGGGCCATTCCTTTGTTTCGCAATAATGATTTCAATGACATTTTGGTTCTCTGTTTCTTTATCATAGTAGTCTTCCCTGTAGAGGAAGGCTACAATATCGGCATCCTGCTCAATACTCCCGGATTCACGAATATCAGACATCATTGGACGTTTATCTTGACGCTGCTCCACTCCACGGGAAAGCTGGGAAAGGGCAATAACCGGCACCTCAAGCTCACGGGCCAGCGCCTTTAAGGAACGGGAAATCTCAGATACCTCCTGCTGCCTGTTCTCACCGGAACGGCCATTCCCTTGGATTAGCTGCAAGTAGTCAATCAAGATCATGCCAAGACCATGCTCCTGTTTAAGACGACGGCATTTAGAGCGGATTTCACTAATGCGAACCCCCGGTGTATCATCAATAAAGATTCCTGAATTGGACAGGCTCCCCATCGCAAGCGTTAGCTTTCTCCAATCCTCATCTGTCAATGAGCCTGTACGTAAGTTCTGGGCATTAATATTCCCCTCAGCGCATAGCATACGCATGACAAGCTGTTCAGCTCCCATCTCCAGGGAGAAGATGGCAACATTCTCATCGGTTTTTGTTGCGACGTTTTGGGCAATATTTAAGGCAAAGGCTGTTTTACCAACAGATGGACGTGCAGCGACAATGATCAGGTCATTACGCTGGAATCCCGCTGTCATCTTATCTAAATCATTAAACCCTGTCGGAATACCAGTAATATCACCGACACGATTATGCAAAAGTTCAATATTATCATATGTCCGAACAAGGACATCCTTAATATTATGGAAGGCACCCGCATTTTTGCGTGAAGCAACTTCCATAATGCTCTTTTCTGCTTCTCCAAGCAGGCTTTCCACTTCATCCTCACGTGAATAACCATCTTGAACGATTCCCGTCGCCGTATTAATCAATCGGCGCAGTACAGATTTCTCTTCTACGATTCGAGCGTAATACTCAATATTAGCCGCTGTTGGCACAGAAGAGGCAAGCTCTGTTAAATAAGACACACCGCCAACTTCTTCAAGCTGTTTCGTTGCGCTAAGCTCTTCTGTTACCGTCACTAGGTCGACGGCTTTCCCCGTGTCATTCAGCTTGAGCATAACGAGGAAAATCTTTTGATGTGCGCTTCGATAAAAGTCCTCCGGAAGAAGAATCTCCGAAGCTAGTATAAGTGAGGAAGGCACAAGAAAGATTGCTCCTAATACAGCCTGTTCGGCTTCCACGTTTTGTGGCGGTACCAAATCAGTAAAGAGCTCATTCATTCGGCAAACCCCCTTTGTATAATAAGGCCCTTCTGACAATCGTTCATGCCTGGGCATCTCTAATATCATTCATACTGTTTGTTCTTCTATTGTATATGGAAATGAACAGAATAGGTATAGGTAATTATTTATTAATTTATCCACTAAAATCTATCATACTAAAAAAAAGTGATGAAATCAGCTTTTGAGCTTTTCATCACTTTTTTTCTGAAATTATTTCCCGGAAAATGTCGCTTATTGTTCCTTGACGTGTACATTTAAGGTAGCTGTCACTTCATGATGAAGCTTAACAGGCACCTTTGTGTAACCTAAAGATTTAATCGGATTTTCAAGATCAATCTTCCGTTTATCCAGCTTCACTTTATGTTGCTTTTGCATGGCATCAGCAATTTGCTTGCTTGTAATGGAGCCAAAGATGCGGCCGCCGTCGCCAGATTTCGCTTGAAGCTCAACTGTAAGCTTTTCTAAGCTCTCTTTTAGTTTCTTCGCATTTTCAAGCTCTTCCTGGGCAACCTGAGCCTCTTTATTCTTTTGGTTCTCTAATGTCTTCATATTGCCGCCTGTTGCTTCTACAGCGAGTCCTTGTTTAAGCAGGAAATTATGGGCGTATCCGTCAGCCACATTTTTAATTTCCCCTTTTTTCCCTTTACCTTTTACATCTTTCAAGAAAATAACTCTCATGAAATGGTACCTCCTTCTAATTGCTCATCAATTGCTTCTTTCAGCATTTGTTCTGCCTTCAGCATGGATATTTTTTCAAGCTGAGTTGCCGCATTTGTTAAATGACCGCCGCCCCCGAGCTGCTCCATGATGACTTGAACATTGACCTCACCAAGCGACCTTGCACTAACACCAATAATGTCTTCTTCCTTCTTCGCAAGCACGAATGAGGCAGATACACCTTCCATAGACAGCAATGTATCTGCTGCTTGGGCAATCAGCACCTGATCAACATAGCCCGATACCTCTCCGCTTGCAATAGCGACGCCATCCTTGTAGAAATACACATTGCTCAAAAGCTTTGCCCGCTGCAGGTAAGAATCTACACTCTCCTTTAGGAGCCTCTGAACCATGATGGTATCAGCTCCATGGCCTCTTAAGAATGAAGCCGCATCAAAGGTACGCGAACCAGTTCGGAACGTAAAGGATTTCGTATCCACGATAATCCCTGCCAATAAGGCGGTGGATTCAAGCATTTCCAACTTAACCCGGCTCGGTTGATACTCAATCAACTCTGTCACAAGCTCAGCCGTAGAGGACGCATATGGCTCCATATAGACAAGAAGGGAATTATCAATGAATTCCTCCCCTCGCCGGTGGTGATCGATCACCACAATCTTCTCTGTACGAGAAATGATTCTGTCATCGATGACCAGGCTTGGTTTATGTGTATCTACGACAACCAGCAGTGTCTTCTCGGTAATAAGCTCTACACCATTCTCAGGTGATATAAACATGGCATCGAGCTCCGGCTTCTGCTTAATCTCACAGAGCAGTCTCTTAACGCCTGAATCGAGCTCATCCCGATCAAGGATGATATAACCGTCGCGGTCATTCATCTGGGCAATCTTCAATACACCAAGAGAAGAGCCTATGGCATCCATATCAGGGAATTTATGCCCCATTATAATGACCTTATCGCTGTCAATAATCAAGTCACGAAGTGCATGGGAAATAACTCTTGCTCGGACACGCGTCCGTTTCTCCATCGGATTCGTTTTGCCCCCGTAGAATTTCACCTTCCCATTTGGCAGCTTGATGGCTGCCTGGTCCCCACCTCTTCCTAACGCAAGGTCAAGACTGGATTGAGCTATAACACCAAGGTCAGGCAAGGATGGAATTCCACTGCCGATACCGATGCTGAGTGTAAGCGGCACATTCTGTTTAGCTGTCGTTTCCCTTACATCATCAAGGATAGAAAACTTTGTCTTTTCCAGCTCAGTAAGGATGTTTTCATTCATTACTGCAATGAACCGATCTGAGGATATCCTTTTCAAAAAAACACCGTATTCCTTCGCCCAATTATTCAGCAAGGATGTAACGAAGCTATTAAGCCCGCTTTTCCGCTGATCATCCATCCCTTGGGTCACATCATCATAGTTATCAAGGAAGATGATTCCAATAACAGTCTGTTCATCCTCATACAGCTTCTCAATCTCTGTTTGCTCAGTCACATCAAAGAAATAAAGCAGCTTCTCATCCGGTTTATGGACGATACGGTATTCCCGATTATAAAATGTCAGGATGGTCTCGGTCTCCTGTTTGCGGAGAAAAGGAAGCAGCGGTTCTGCCGCCTGTTCTATATACTTGCCTACCAAAGTATCCTCTTCAAGGCATTTGGCCATATATGGATTGGCCCACTCAACTAAAAACTCATCATTGTACAATAAAATGCCAATAGGCATTTCTAAAAGCGCTTCCTCTCCAACCCTCTTTAACCGATAAGAAAGGGTAGAGATGTATACCTCTGTTTCTTTTCGTACTGCAGACTCAATCTGCAGAATCAAAAAGAAAAAGGTGACAAAGAGCAAAGAAGCCACTAATGCAAAAATCCAATTATAATAAGCAAGGATGCCAACAATCATCACGCTTACGCTTATCAAAGCGTAAATCGGATAGCGAATCGCTTGCTTTTTTAAATAAGACGGCATGGTTTCAGCTCCTAATTAAAATGAGGTCAATTATGTATTACATCTATTATACTTGATAGTATAGCACCATGACCAACATGGTAATAATTCTCATGTATATTCAGACATAGCTAATTATCATTTTAGTATAAGTAAAACGAAATAACAGTAATAACGCCTATAATGATATGAACGATCCTTGTTTATTCTCCCCCGAAATCTTTTTTATAAAGCCGGGAATATCTTATCTGTGTAATTCATTCCCCGCATATGCTATTTTGTCCTATATTGATTATATAGCCCTATTCTAAAGGACGATTTCCCTTTTGTTTTTCCCGGTACCATTCCATAGGACACTTTTGTACAGAATGTTATCCATTGATTATATTTCCAAAGGATATGAATAGCAGTGTGGACTTTTAGGGAGATGACGGAGAAGAATATAGATTTTTTGTCCAGAAAAGCGTTCTTCAAAAAGAACAACCGATTTATTTTGTTTCCTATCTATCCCTTAAGATGAAGGTCATCATCACCTCAACAACTTACAGGGGTATTATGTGAATAAATTATATAGTGCTATATCAATTTAGAAAAAATTGAACTACGTCTATCAATGGAGAGTGTTTCTGTCTTCCTTAAAGTCCCTGAAAAATAAAAACACAGCAAGGTCGAAACCTGCTGTGTTTTTTATCGTTCTTACTTATCTTCTGCAACGAATGGAAGAAGAGCCATAGTACGAGCACGTTTAATTGCGATAGTCAATTTACGTTGGTACTTAGCGCTAGTTCCAGTCACACGACGTGGAAGAATTTTTCCGCGTTCAGAGATAAACTTTTTAAGAAGATCTACGTCTTTGTAATCGATGTGCGTAATGCCGTTTGCTGTGAAGTAGCAAACTTTACGGCGTTTTGCACGTCCGCCTCTGCGTCCGCCTGCCATTTGATTCACTCCTTTGAGTTAAATTATATATTTCACACTGCGTTTAAGTTCATTTTAGAATGGAAGGTCATCATCGGAAATATCGATTGTTTGTCCATCATTGCTGAATGGATCATCATCGATTTTCGTATAACTGCTATCCTTCCGTTGATTCTGGTTTTGGCTGCGATTGCCCTGACCGCCAAATGGATTATCATTGCCTCCATATTGGTTTCCGCCCATTCTCTCACCTGATGAGGAGCCTTTTGGCTCAAGGAATTGCACGCTTTCTGCCAGTACCTCGGTTACGTATACACGTTTTCCATCTTGGCCTTCATAGTTACGCGTTTGAATGCGTCCATCGACCCCAGCAAGATTACCCTTCTTCAGATAATTAGCTGCATTTTCTGCTTGGCGGCGCCAAACAACACAGTTAATGAAATCCGTTTCCCGTTCACCTTGTTGATTGGAAAATGTGCGGTTAACCGCTAGCGTGAAAGTAGCAACCGGCACACCATTTGGAGTATAGCGGAGATCAGGATCCTTCGTTAAACGACCTACCAAAATGACACGGTTTATCATCAGAATCAACTCCCGTTATTAGAAAACTGTTCCACATGGAACAAGTAACATCCAATAAAATTATGCTTCTTCTTTAACTACGATATGACGGATGATATCTTCGCTGATTTTAGCAAGACGGTCAAATTCTTGAACAGACTCAGCAGTTTCAGCTTGGATTTTGTTGATCATGTAGTATCCATCACGGAAATCATTGATTTCGTAAGCTAGACGGCGTTTGCCCCATTCTTTTGTTTCAAGAACTTCAGCACCTTTGTCAGCCAAGATGTTGTTAAAACGCTCAACTAGCGCTTTTTTGCTATCTTCCTCAATGTTTGGACGGATGATATACATAATTTCGTATTTTGTCATCACTGTCACCTCCTTTTGGTCTAAACGGCCCAATGGGCAAGGAGCAATTAACGATAATTACTCACAAGAATAGATTATACTACAGCGGAGATTTTATTGCAAGGTTGAGGAGAGTAATGAAAACTTAGCGCGATTTAAACACTTAGCCCATTTTTAAGGGTATTTTCAACAGAACGGCCTCGCACTCCATAGGGTAAGCGAGATCACGAGGCTAGAAACAACTTCCCCTAACATATGGAATGCAAGAACATAAAAAAACTGTAGGCACAATCCTACTCGGATTGTGCCTACAGTCTAAGTGCCAATCACTTGAATGGCTACCTTGCTTATTCTTATACGTTAAAGCGGAAGTGGATGATGTCTCCGTCTTTTACTTCGTATTCTTTTCCTTCAAGGCGGACTTTTCCTGCTTCCTTCGCTGCTGTCATAGAGCCTGCTGCCATGAGGTCGTCGTAGGATACAATTTCTGCACGGATGAAGCCGCGTTCGAAGTCAGAGTGGATGATGCCGGCACATTGTGGTGCTTTCATTCCTTTTCTGAATGTCCATGCACGTACCTCTTGTACACCTGCTGTGAAGTAAGTTGCAAGGCCAAGAAGATTGTAGGATGCGCGAATCAATTGATCTAGGCCGGATTCTTCAATGCCAAGCTCTTCAAGGAACATTTGCTTTTCTTCTCCTTCAAGCTCAGCGATTTCAGACTCGATTTTTGCACAAATAACGATAACTTCTGCTTTTTCACCAGCAGCAAATTCACGTACTTGTTTCACATATTCATTATCCGATGCATCAGCAACCTCGTCTTCATCAACATTCGCTACATATAGAACAGGCTTGACCGTCAATAGGTGAAGACCTTTAACGATTTTTTGCTGTTCATCAGTGAATTCAACGGCTCTAGCTGGCTTTTCTGCCTCAAATGCTTCTTTCAATAAGGAAAGGACTTCAAATTCAGCTACTGCTTCTTTGTCCTTCTGCTTAGCTAGCTTGCCAACGCGTTCAATACGTTTTTCAACTGTTTCCATATCTGCTAAGATAAGCTCCAAGTTGATGGTTTCAATATCATCAATTGGATTTACTCGGCCAGATACATGTGTGATGTTCTCATCAGCGAAGCAGCGGACAACGTGGCAGATGGCGTCTACCTGGCGGATATGTGAAAGGAATTTATTCCCGAGTCCTTCCCCTTTGCTTGCGCCTTTTACGATTCCGGCGATATCGGTGAATTCAAAAGCAGTAGGAACTGTCTTTTTCGGGATGACAAGCTCTGTTAGCTTTTGTAATCTGTGGTCAGGTACTTCAACGATTCCCACGTTTGGATCAATTGTACAGAATGGATAGTTTGCTGATTCTGCACCTGCCTGGGTAATTGCATTAAAAAGTGTGGATTTTCCGACGTTCGGTAATCCAACGATTCCAGCTGTTAATGCCAATTCATTCACTCCTTATGTGTAAAACATGTAAACATGTCAATAATCACTTAAACCTTTTCCAATTATAGAGACTACGTGTGTAAATGACAAGCGGTCGAGTCTGTTTTCTTCCTAGCCTGCTGAGGTATTCAGCTAGCTTCGTGCTTCTCAACAACCTTCTTCATCTTCTTCACGAACTCCTTGCGAGGCAGCATGACACTGTGCCCGCAGCCCTCACATTTAATCCGGATGTCCATGCCAATTCTGATGATCTTCCAGCGGTTCACCCCGCATGGATGCTGTTTCTTCATTTCAACAATATCATTCAAGGCAAATTCTTTCTCATCCAAACTAAACCACCCTTTACCTGTTATTATTTCAAATTCAATCATCCTGTTGTCTTTGTCCGTAAAGTGGAGCATGATCAAGTCTCCGGCTCATAAACTAGCTCACCAAATTGATACAATCCATATTATCATATCCTGTGTTTAGTCATAGGATAAAAAACTCACAAAGGATAAAGTTTTTTAAGTCTTTATTGAATGATATATCAAAATAATTATTCCGTTTTATTCCTGCATTCTAAAATTACTAGATTACCAATTCACTCCATGTTTCTAGTCTATAAGGGAGTGGGTATATTGTATATAGCTTAAAATCTGCTGTCTAAGCAGTCACCAATCAGATAACCATCTCTAAGAGTTATACTTTTAAGCATTTAATTTCAATTCCAATGTATATATATTTTTGCTTTTCCGTATACTGATAGTATCTTTCTTGAGGAGTGGTACAAATGAACATGAGGCCTTCTTTTTTTGAACACCGACACTCAGCCAATCGAATATCTTATGAAGAAGAGAATGCCCATCATGTTCTCTCCAAAGAAATCATTTCTCTTTTACCTAAGGAAAGGAATCGTCCAATCGTCATTGTTTGCATCGGGACTGACAGATCAACTGGTGATGCTCTAGGACCTTTGATTGGAACCCTTCTAAGTGAAAAGCCTTTAGCAAACTTCTATGTTTACGGAACATTGGATGATCCAATCCACGCTGTTAACTTAGAGGAAAAATTAGCGAATATCCATCAATTACACGATAACCCGTTCATCATAGGGATTGATGCGTGCCTCGGTAAAGTCAAAAGCGTCGGCATTATTCAAATCGGGAAAGGACCCGTTAAACCGGGTGCTGGAGTCAATAAGGAACTGCCTAATGTGGGCGATGCCCATATTACAGGAATTGTAAATGTCAGTGGCTTTATGGAATTCTTTGTCCTGCAAAATACACGTCTTAACCTAGTGCTGAAGATGGCCAAAACCATCTCCAGAGGCATATACTTAGCCGGCCTTTCCTATAATCATGCCAACTCAGTTTCACCTACATTTAATTGGAATTATGAGGATGAACACCTTCAGGAAAACTGAAAAAATAAAAAAACCATTAAAAATGGTTTTTTTATTTGTCCAGCATTTCAAGGATTCTCTCTAAATCATCATCTGAGAAGAATTCAATTTCAATCTTTCCACGTTTCTTTGATTTCTTGATTGTTACAGAAGTTCCAAATCGTTCCCGCAGATGACTTTCACGCTCTTGAATGAAAATATCCTTAGGCGGCTCCTTCTTTGTTTCACGTGAAACATTCTCGTTTTGATTATGAATAATCTCCTCTAGCTGTCTCACATTTAAGTTAGCTTTAATCGCTTTGTCGGCAATCGGCTTTATTAAGCTCTTATTCTTTAATCCTAATAGAGCACGTCCATGTCCCATGGATAGTTTGCCATTAGAGATGTAATCCTGAATGTCATCTGGCAGGGATAATAAACGGATGTGATTGGCAATATGAGGGCGGCTTTTCCCCATTCTTTTTGCCAGTTCTTCTTGTGTGATATCGAGTTTTCGAAGGAGTGCCTGATAGGCTGCGCCCTCTTCCACAGGATTTAAATCCTCGCGCTGCAGATTCTCCAGCAGGGCCAATTCCATCATCTGTCTATCATCGAATTCACGAACGACGACCGGAACTGTTTTAAGCTTCGCTTCTTTTGCAGCACGGAACCTTCTTTCCCCTGCGACAATTTCATACCCTTTAATGCTGCTTTTTCGGACGATCAATGGCTGCAGAATGCCATGCTGTAAGATAGAATTCTTTAATTCTTCGATGGCATCCTCCTGAAATGACTTCCTCGGCTGATAAGGGTTGGGCCGCAAATCGGAGAGTTTAACTTCCTCTATGGATTCCTCTTTGCTGACTTCCATATTAGTAATTAAGGCATTAAGACCTTTCCCAAGTCCCTTTCCCAGTCCTTTACCCATTTGCAACCACTTCCTTTGCCAAGTCTATATATACTTCTGCGCCACGTGATTTTGGGTCATAAATAATAATGGGCTCCCCGTGGCTTGGTGCCTCACTTAATCGGACTGTACGAGGAATAATTGTCTTATAAACTTTATCCTGGAAGTACTTCTTCACTTCATCAATGACTTGAATGCCAAGATTTGTCCGAGCATCAAGCATGGTGAGAAGCACTCCTTCTATCTTTAATTGTTGATTTAAATGCTTTTGAACTAGACGTACTGTGTTGAGTAATTGACTGAGGCCTTCAAGGGCGTAGTATTCACATTGCACAGGTATAAGTACAGCATCAGAAGCTGTTAGGGAATTAAGCGTTAATAATCCTAAAGAAGGAGGGCAGTCAATGATAATGTAATCGTATTGATCAGACACTTCCTCAAGAGCCCTTTTTAAGCGGACTTCCCGAGAAATGGTCGGAACGAGCTCAATTTCTGCGCCGGCTAGTTGAATCGTTGCCGGGATTACATCGAGATTTTCTACCTTGGTCGGTTTGATTACATCGGCTACCTCGACATCATCTATGAGGACATCATATATGCACTGTTCTACGTCAGCTTTCTCTATCCCTACTCCACTGGTCGCATTCCCTTGAGGGTCAATGTCGACTAGCAAAACTTTTTTTCCTATGTACGCCAAGCAGGCCCCCAAATTGACGGAAGTCGTTGTTTTACCAACTCCCCCCTTTTGGTTTGCTATGGATATTACTTTTCCCATGTTGTCACCTGCCCCATTTCTCATTCATCTTGTAACGTATTCTATTTTATCATGTTTCCAATTTTCGAGGTCCATATATTTATAATATTGTAAAGAAAATAACGAAATATGTAAAAACGTATCATAAATGAAAAAAACCAGGCAATCTTCTTGATTGCCTGGAGCATAAATAAACAAAATTATTGCTTCTTTTTTGGGATGCGGATTGTAATTTGGTAGAAATCATCAAATTCCGCTTCCTCTGAATCTAGGTTTATCCCATTATCTTTCACCATAGTCATAGATTGCCTGATTGTATTAACGGCAATTCTCATATCCTTGCTGAACGCTTTACGGATTGAGCGCGGCTTCTTCTCTGTATCTTTGGATAGAAGCTTATTGACCCGCTCTTCTGTCTGTTTGACATTCAAGCCCTTTTCAATAATCTCTTCCACAAGCTTGTCCTGTAATTCAGCATCCTTTAGTGGAATGAGTGAACGGGCATGTCTTTCTGTGATTTGCTTATTCATGACAGCAGATTGGACAGTTTCTGGCAGCTTTAAGAGGCGAATCTTGTTCGCAACGGTTGATTGTCCAATACCTAGCTGGTTAGCAAGTCCTTCTTGTGTCAATTGATGGAGTTCAATCAGCTGACTGTACGCGATGGCTTCTTCAATCGGGGAAAGTTCTTCACGCTGAAGATTCTCAATCAAGGCCACAGAAGCTGTTTCCGTGTCAGATAAATTATTGATAATTGCCGGGATGGTTTCCCATCCTAATTTACTGACGGCCCGAAAACGTCTTTCTCCGGCGATGATTTCATAACGGCCTTCCTGAAGTTCACGCACGACGATTGGCTGGATAATTCCATGGGTTTCAATGGTTTGGGCAAGCTCATTGATTTTCTCATCAACAAAAACGCTCCGTGGTTGAAAACGATTCGGAGTGATGGAATTAATTGGAATTTCATGAACTTCATTCCTTATTTCTTCCATCTGATGATGTTCTTCTATAGTCTCTTCCTTTTCTCCAAGCCCAAAAAAACGTGAAAAAGGATGTTTACTCATCCCTACACCACCTTTAAAAAACTTCCAACTAGCATACGCCCTAGTTGATAACCTTAGCAATAAAACGGGAACGCCTCATTCATCTGGTAATCGCTATCTTTCATTATACAGATTTTTCGTACTCCCGTCTGCTAAAGTTTCTTTATTCAAGAGGCTGCTTATTCGGTGTTCCTGGTTTCCGAGGGTACTTTTTCGGTGTTGCCTTAACTTTATCGATGATAACGATATGACGGTCACTATCCTCTTGCGGAAGTTGGAAGTAATGATCTTCTTTTATCTTCCCGCCAAGGATGGTGACAGCCTTTTTCCCAGTGCTCATCTCATCCTCTGCCCCGGCCCCTTTCAAGGCAACGAATTGGCCGCCGACCTTCACGAGCGGCAGGCAAAGCTCACTAAGAACAGATAGACGTGCTACCGCACGAGCAGTCACGATATCATATTGTTCTCGCTGGTCTGATAGTTTTCCGAAGGTTTCAGCCCGGTCATGATAGAGACTTACATTTTCCAGGCCAAGTGTTTCGGTCAAAGTCTTCAAGAAGGTAATTCGTTTATTGAGCGAGTCAACAATGGACACCTTTAAGGATGGGAAACAAATCTTCAGTGGAATGCTCGGAAATCCTGCTCCCGCTCCTACATCACATATGGACTTCTCTTCAGAAAAATCGACGAAGAAGGATGGAGAAATCGAATCATAGAAATGCTTCAAATACACTTCTTCCTTCTCTGTGATGGCGGTCAAGTTCACCTTTTCATTCCATTCAACCAGCATCTTGAAATAGGTTTCAAACTGGTCGAGTTGTTTAGGAGAAAGGTCAATCCCCTTCTCCTTTAACGCTTGTTCAAATTCACGAATATTCATGTGCTTACCTCATTATTAGTTTTGGGCTATTTTAGCGATTTTCCCTTGTTCGATATAGACGAGCAAAATGGAGATATCGGCTGGGTTAACACCAGAGATCCGAGATGCCTGTGCAACGGATAATGGTCGAACCTGTTTCAATTTCTGTCTAGCCTCAGAGGCGAGTCCTGTGATGGCATCATAGTCAATCAAGTCAGGAATCTTTTTGTTCTCCATTTTCTTCAGCTTTTCAACCTGCTGAATGGATTTTTCGATATAGCCTTCATATTTCACTTGGATTTCCACTTGCTCTGCTACATCATCCGTGATTTCTGTATCACTTGGGATGAGCTCGCTCACAAGATGGTAGTTCATTTCAGTCCGGCGCAATAAGTCATGACCGCGGATACCATCCTTCAACTCGCTGCTTCCCCACTCTTTCAGTTTAGCCTGAACATCAGCGCTCGGCTTAATGATCGTATTTCGAAGCCTTTCGATTTCCGCTTCGATGGATGCCTTTTTCTCTTGGAATCGTTCGTAGCGTTCATCACTAATCAAGCCGATTTTGTGACCAATTTCCGTCAAGCGAAGATCTGCATTATCATGGCGGAGGAGCAAACGGTATTCTGCTCTGGATGTCAATAAACGGTAGGGCTCATTCGTCCCCTTCGTAACCAGGTCATCTATTAAAACTCCAATATAGGCCTCTGAGCGGCTTAGGATGAGCTCCTCCTCATTCAGAGCCCTGCGGCCTGCATTAATCCCTGCCATTAAGCCTTGACCTGCTGCCTCTTCGTAACCAGAGGTACCGTTAATTTGTCCTGCTGTATAAAGATTCTTAATTTGCTTTGTTTCTAGTGTTGGCCAGAGCTGAGTCGGAACGACCGCATCATACTCGATTGCATAGCCGGCACGCATCATTTGGACATTCTCAAGTCCAGGAATTGTAGAAAGGATCTCCTTCTGAACATCCTCCGGAAGGCTTGTGGAAAGTCCTTGAACATATACCTCATGTGTGTTGCGGCCTTCTGGCTCAAGGAAGATTTGGTGGCGCGGTTTATCATTAAAGCGAACCACTTTATCTTCAATGGATGGGCAATAACGCGGACCAGTGCCCTTGATCATGCCGGAATACATTGGTGAGCGATGAAGATTGCGATCAATGATGGTATGTGTTCCTTCATTCGTATACGTAAGCCAGCATGGTAATTGGTCAGTAATATAAGCGGTTGTTTCATAAGAAAATGCTCTTGGTACATCATCACCAGGCTGGATTTCTGTTTTACTGTAGTCAATCGTTTCCCCGTTTACACGTGGAGGCGTTCCTGTTTTAAAGCGAACCAAATCAAAACCAAGCTCTTCTAGATGTTCTGAAAGCTTGATGGACGGCTGCTGATTATTCGGACCGCTGGAGTATTTCAATTCGCCGAGTATGATTTCACCGCGCAGGAAGGTTCCTGTTGTAATGACAACTGCCTTAGAATGATAAACTGCTCCTGTTTGGGTGATGACCCCTTTGCATTCGCCTTCTTCTATGATAAGACGGTCAACCATTCCCTGCATGAGTGTAAGGTTCTTCTCATCCTCTAATGTTTTCTTCATTTCATTTTGATAGGCAAATTTATCAGCCTGTGCCCGCAGTGCGCGGACGGCTGGTCCTTTACCTGTATTGAGCATCCGCATTTGGATGTGTGTCTTATCAATATTTCTCCCCATCTCTCCGCCCAGGGCATCAATCTCCCTAACGACAATCCCTTTGGCAGGGCCTCCGACAGATGGATTACATGGCATGAATGCCACCATATCAAGATTAATGGTCAAGACAAGCGTCTTTGCACCCTGTCTTGCCGCGGCCAAACCAGCCTCACAGCCGGCATGCCCCGCTCCTACTACTATTACATCATATTCACCAGCATGATATGCCATTGTTTAACCTCCTTATTTCCCAAGACAAAACTGAGAGAACAGCTGATCGATTAAACTTTCCTGCACACTGTCCCCAATAATTTCTCCGAGCATCTCCCATGACTTTGTTAAATCGATTTGGACAAGATCAATTGGCACACCAGCTTCAATTCCTTCAAGCGCGTCCTCAATCGCCTTCTTCGCCTGGTTTAAAAGAGCGATATGACGGGAATTCGAAACATAGGTTGCATCCCCCATCTGCAGGTTCCCTTCAAAGAACAGACTGGCAATTGCCTCCTCAAGTTGATCGATACCTACCTCTTCCTTAAGGGAAGTCATAATAATCGGGTAGTCTTTCGCTTTATCCTTCACTTGATTTAAGTCCAATTTACGCGGCAGGTCTGTCTTATTAATTAAGACAATGACATCCATGCCATCTACCGCTTCAAATAAGCGTATATCTTCTTCTGTAAAATCATCAGCATTATTCAAGACGAGCAGAATTAAATCTGCCTTCTTCAACACTTCTCTTGAACGCTCAACACCAATTCGCTCAACGATATCTTCTGTTTCACGGATTCCCGCTGTATCAACGAGACGGAGCGGGACCCCTCTTACATTTACATATTCCTCGATTACATCACGTGTCGTTCCTGGAATGTCTGTGACGATTGCTTTATTTTCCTGCACAAGGCTGTTTAACAGAGAGGACTTCCCAACATTCGGACGTCCGACAATAACGGTTGATATGCCTTCTCGAAGAATCTTCCCTTGATGACTTGTTTGCAGCAGCTTATCAATTTCCGTCTTCACGTACTCACAGCGCTCCTTAAATAAGCGATGTGTCATTTCCTCTACATCATCGTATTCTGGGTAATCAATATTTACTTCAACCTGGGCAAGTGTTTCGAGGATTTCCTGGCGGAGTGTTCGAATCAGTTTGGACAGCTTTCCTTCAACCTGTCCTAATGCCATGTTCATCGCTTTATCTGTTTTTGCACGAATGAGGTCCATGACTGCTTCAGCCTGAGACAGGTCAATACGGCCGTTTAAGAATGCTCGTTTCGTGAATTCACCTGGCTCTGCTAATTTTGCGCCTTGATTCAAGACTAATTGCAGAACTTTGTTGACGGAGACAAGTCCACCATGACAATTGATTTCAACCGTATCCTCGCGTGTGAAGGTATTCGGCCCCTTCATAACAGACACCATGACTTCATCGACTATTTGGTTTGTTGCAGGGTCGACCATATGTCCATAATGGATGGTATGGCTCTTCACGTCAGCCAAGGATTTGCCTTTCGGGCTTCGATAGACGGAATCAGCAATCTTAATTGCCTCATCTCCGCTTAAACGAACAATCCCGATTGCCCCTTCTCCCATCGCGGTTGATATCGCAGCAATTGTTTCAAAATCCATGGTTTTTACTCCTTTCCTGTTGTGTTCTTCCTTTTATATAAAATCGGCTTTTCCGACTAGTGTATGAATCGCGTTTATCCACATCTGTAGAAATGCAATACGTTTAATTTTAACTTATCCACATGTGAATAACAAGAATCTTAGCGCATTCTCTTTTTCAGTGTCTTTCCTGAGTTTTTTCAAGGCCAAGGGATTAAGCAAGCTTCCATAAAAAAAGGAGCAAGATTTTCGCCCCTCGCCCCTTTTGTTCTCTCTATTCAAATGTCTTAGCGGGTAAAGTCAGCCTATACCCTTATTATCGCCAAGATAAAGCTTATTTACTCTCCTCGAGCTGCATAGCAGGTCCGAAGAATTCATGATGAATCTGCTCGGCATGAATACCTGCTTCTCGCAAGGAGCTCACAGCAAAATTCATGAATCCTGCCGGCCCGCATACATAGTAGATTCCCTTCGCATCAAGACCTTGAAGATCTTCGGAGGTCATTTTCCTTTGGCTGTCACTAATATAAAATTCAGCATCGAAGTCAGTCAGCTTTTCAGCCAGCTGCTTTAGCTCCTCTTTAAATGCCTGTACTTGCTCATTTCTCACTGCATGCTTCAAAACAGCTTTTCTTTCAGGATTCCGGTCAGATAAGGTATGGAGCATGCTCATAAATGGCGTGATTCCAACCCCTCCGGCGATGAAGTAAACTGGTTCTGAACCCGTTACATCTAGGGTAAAGTCCCCAGCTGGGGCTGTTGCCTCCAAGCGGTCTCCTACATTCAGATGGGTATGAAGGAAATTCGAAACCTTTCCATCCGGGCTGTTTCCAGGGAGCTCCTTCTTCACGGATATCCGGTACTGCTCCTTATTTGGGGAACAGGTCAAGCTGTACTGACGGTTCATCAAATATTCCTCACCTGGGATGGAAATTCTGATGGTCATATATTGGCCCGGCTTGAATTCCGGAAGAGCCTTGCCATCTGCAGGCTTTAAGTAAATGGAGGTGATCACGTCACTTTCCGCCACTTTGTCCGTTACAATGAATTCCTTATAATCAGCCCATCCGCCGTCTGCTCTTTCTACTTCCTCATACATTTCTTTCTCAACCGCAATGAATACTTCAGCGATTGCGCCATATGCTTCTGCCCAAGCCCCGATAATTTCATCTGTAGCCGCTTCCCCAAGCACTTCCTTAATGGCTTCAAGCAAATTCTCTCCAACAACAGGATAATGCTCAGGCTTAATGGCTAAGCTTCGATGCTTATGGGCAATTTGTTTTACCACTGGCAATAAGACCTCCAGCTTGTCAATATAATGGGCTGCCGCTGTCACCGTATTGGCAAGAGCCGTTTGCTGGCGCCCCTTTTCTTGGTTCGCATGGTTAAAAATATTTAAAAGCTCAGGGTGTTTCACAAATAGATTTCTGTAAAAGGCGGTGGTTATTTCTTTCCCTCTTGTTTCTAAAATAGGGGCTGTTGACTTAACAATTTCAATCGTTTTAGCTGATAACATCCCAATCACTCCCTCTGTTTCTAAAAGATGTATTTTAAATACATCTTTATTATCCACATAAATAATAATAAAAGCAATATTTAAAATACTTCTTTTAAATATGATAGTATGAATAATACATATCGCAGGCAGAAAGAGAGGGATTGATCATGCGATTAACGAGTTATACGGATTATTCGATTCGCGTCTTAATGTATTTAAGCGCTGATACTCATAAATTAGTCAATATCAAGGATATTGCGGCCGCCTATGGCATATCCAAAAATCACTTGACGAAGATTATTTATCATTTAGGGAAATTAGGCTATATCGAAACGATCAGGGGAAGAAATGGCGGGATCCGTCTAGCCATCGATCCGATGGATATTAATATTGGGGAGCTTGTTCGAAAGACCGAAGAGGATTTTGCTATTGTAGAATGCTTCACGTCAGATGATCATTGCCCGATATCACCTGTTTGTTCACTCAGGAGCATTTTGAATCAAGCTCTCCTAGCCTTCATTGGGGTGCTTGATGCTTATTCTCTAGAGGATATATCCAGAAACAAAGGAATGCTCCTGAAGATGCTGCAGCAATCAGCCCCCTCTGAGCCTTCCCCAAATGATTCAAATCTGGACCAATAAAAAATGCCGGCCAAATCCTTGGCCGGCATTTTTTATTTATGCGGGGCAATCACAATATAGCGATTCGGTTCATTCCCCGCGGAGTAAGTCTTAATATTCTTCTTGTTCATCAATGCTGAATGGATAACCTTCCGCTCATAGGATGGCATCGGCTCAAGCGGGACTTCCTTTTTCGTATAAAGAGCCTTGCTTGCCATTTTCTCTGCAAGCTGCGTGAGCGTCTGTGTCCTTCTGCTTCTGTAATCCTCTGCATCCAGCATAACAGTCAAATATTGCTCGGAGTGCTTATTAGCCACAAGCTGAGTCAAGTATTGCAATGAATTGAGGGTTTGTCCCCTTTTACCAATTAACATGGCAATTTTCTCGCCAGACAGCTCAAAAATGACTAATTTACCTTCCTTTTTCAGTGTCACTTGCACCGGCGCACCCATTTTCTCTGCGACGTCTTCAATAAAGCGCTTGGCTTCTGCCAATGGATCCCGCTTCAAGATGACTTTAACAATGGCCGGCCTTGTGCCAAATAAGCCCAAAAAGCCTTTTTTGCCTTCATCCACGACCTGAACTTCAATCATATCCTTGGACGCGTTTAATTGTTTCATTGCAGATTCAACGGCTTCATCCACCGTTTGGGCAGTTGCGGTTACTTGTTTCACTTTTTCTTACCTCCAGCTCTAGCCATTGCTTTGTCAGATTTCGCTTGCTTAATATCTGGACCTTTAATGAAGTAAGTTTGAGCAATAGAGAATAGGTTACCAATAACCCAGTAAAGAGATAATGCAGCCGGGAAATTAATCGCAAACACGATAATCATAATCGGCATGATGTAGAGCATCATTTGCATTGTTGGGTTATTATCTTGTCCAACCATAGAAATCTTTTGTTGGATATATGTTGTTGCACCTGCGATAAGCGGTAAGAGGAAGAACGGGTCCTTATCCCCTAAATCGAACCACAGAAAACTATGATTGGCTATTTCAGTCGTCCTCATAATCGCATGGTAGAATGCAATCAAAATCGGCATCTGAATAAAGATTGGCAGACATCCTGCTAATGGGTTAACACCATGCTGCTGGAACAAGGCCATTGTTTCCTGCTGCAGCTTCTGCTGTGTTTCTGCATCTTTGGAGCTGTATTTCTCCTTCAAACGATTCATTTCAGGCTGAATTGCCTGCATAGCCTTTGTGCTTTTTATTTGCTTGATCATCAATGGCAAAATGAGAAGTCGAACAAAGATTGTGACAACTATGATGGATAATCCGTAACGGTTGCCAAGTAATTCTGCCATTTTCGTAATCAACCAGGAAAGCGGATAAACAAAATACGTATTCCAGATTCCTTCACTCTCTGATGTGATTGGTTCATTGATCTCGCTGCACCCTGATAGGAAAGCAATGAGAAATATGACTGAACCAAAGAGAAGCAAATGTTTCTTCTTCAAGCCTTCTTTCCTCCTAACTACTTAAGAGGTCTCTTGAACCTCTTGTCCAATGAATGTATTTTAACATCTTTTCTATCGCAATGCCTATCCTGTTCAATCGTTTTTGCGACAAATTGCAAAACTCAGTATCTCTTCAAGACAGATGCTCGTTTCAAAACATGTGTAAGGCTCTTCTTCGTCTCATGAAAATCCATCGCATGTGTAGGCTTTCTCGCAACGATGATATAGTCATTTCCTGTCTTGATTCGATCCTCCATCTCAAGGAAAGTTTGTCTAACATACCGTTTCACGCGGTTGCGCGTGACGGCATTGCCAATCTTTTTGCTGACAGACAAGCCGAGCCTGAACTGCTCTTGCTCTTTCCTTTCAAGGACATATACGACAAACTGGCGGTTGGCAAAGGATTGCCCCTTCTTGAAGACCTCCTGAAACTCTTGGTTCTTCTTAATTCTTCTTTCCTTATTCATGTGTCCACCTGCACCTAGTACTCTACGTTATTCGTATGAATTTGTTTCAAAAACCCGGAACATTTTCATTCCTCTTTAAGCATTGACCATTTACCAGTTTATTAAAAGTCTCTTTCTTATTAAACCATAATCATGTTCATTTATATACTGACAGTCAAAATGGCCCTTCACTCGGTCAAGTGCCCCTTCTATGCAAGTTTGCCTAGTCAAGGGCTCCCGCTCCAAAGCTAAAGGGCCATTATTCGATGACTATTGTAGTCCACCTGAAAAAAAGACCACTGAAATGGTCAGTGGTCTTAGGCAGACAATACTTTTCTTCCTTTACGACGACGTGCAGCAAGTACGCGACGTCCGTTTTTAGTGCTCATACGGGCACGGAACCCATGAACTTTGCTGTGTTTACGTTTATTTGGTTGGTACGTTCTTTTCATTATAGTACACCTCCCTGAGGATTACAGTTAAAGACAGTCCTTACAAGTATATAGAGGCAGATACCCAATTGTCAACTTATACTTTCATTAACGTCTCCGATCTGCCGATTTTTTATTCTTTCTAGTCAACGTGAATTTTATACTTGTTGTTATGGGATATGTTGTGGATAATTAAATTAATCGGTTTCCACAATCCACATCCTTTTTCGACAGGTTTTTCACAATCCACTCCCTTGTGGAAAACTTTTATCCCCACGTCGTGCGCGTTGTGGATAAATAATAAAAAACGTTGCAACTACTGTTATTTTTTGATATTATATTTTATGTTTTCATTCTTGATAACTTATCCACAAGAGAAAACTATCCACAGAATGTTAATAAGTTGTGGATAGTTTTATAAACAGTACGGAATAACTTTGTCCACAGGTGGTGGATATTGTCGAAAACGTAAAACCCTCATAAATTTCCTTATACATGGTTACTTATTTTTATACATTCCCTATCCTTTTCGTAAATATTTCTAGCGGGTTAAGGTGAATTGGCTGTCAGAAGGAGGATCGACAAGTGAAAAACATAGAAGAACTATGGAAGCATTCTTTATCCATACTAGAGAAGAAAATAAGCAAGCCGAGCTTTGAGACATGGCTTAAATCGACAAAGGTTCATTCCTTAAAAAAGGATACACTGACTGTCGTGGCTCCGAACGAATTTGCGCGCGATTGGCTTGAGGAACGCTATTCAGAGGTCATTGGAGATGTCCTATATGAAATCACTGGCGAACATTTGGAAGTGAAGTTCATCATTCCTCATAACCAAACAGAAGAAGAATATGATCTTCCTGCTCCAGCCAAGAAAGTGAAGAAAAATCAAGATGAGCAGCATGAAATACCGCAGACCCTATTGATTCCTAAATACACGTTCGACACGTTTGTCATCGGCTCTGGGAATAGGTTTGCACACGCCGCCTCTCTTGCGGTAGCAGAGGCACCAGCTAAAGCCTATAATCCCCTCTTCATCTATGGGGGCGTTGGACTCGGAAAAACACACTTAATGCACGCGATTGGTCATTATGTACTTGAGCATAATCCTTCTGCCAAGGTGGTTTATCTATCATCAGAGAAATTCACGAACGAGTTCATTAACTCCATTCGTGACAACCGTGCGGAAGACTTCCGAAACAAATATCGGAATGTCGATGTTCTATTAATAGATGATATTCAATTCCTAGCCGGGAAAGAATCAACCCAAGAGGAATTTTTCCATACATTTAACGCTCTTCATGAGGAAAGCAAGCAGATTGTCATTTCAAGTGACCGCCCTCCGAAGGAGATTCCGACACTTGAGGACCGCCTGCGATCCCGCTTTGAATGGGGCTTGATCACGGATATCACACCTCCTGACCTTGAGACGCGGATTGCGATTCTTCGTAAGAAGGCAAAGGCTGAGCGGCTTGATATTTCCAATGAGGTCATGATCTACATTGCCAACCAAATTGACTCCAACATCCGTGAGCTGGAGGGAGCTCTTATTCGGGTAGTGGCTTATTCTTCCCTCATCAATAAGGATATAAACGCAGATTTAGCAGCAGAGGCCTTAAAGGATATCATTCCGAATTCGAAACCGAAAATCATCTCAATTGCGGATATTCAAAGGGCAGTTGGAGAACATTTTAATGTGAAGCTCGAAGACTTCAAGGCAAAGAAACGAACAAAATCAGTTGCCTATCCAAGACAGATTGCTATGTATCTATCCCGTGAGCTCACAGACTCCTCTTTACCGAAGATTGGAGAAGAGTTCGGAGGCCGGGACCATACAACAGTTATTCATGCCCATGAAAAGATTTCAAAACTCATGCAAACTGACACACAGCTTCAAGAACATATTAAAGAAATCAATAGTACGCTTAACGTTCATTAATCAACAGCCGATTATTCTATTGTTGATAAGAACCGTTTAACACCCAAGATTAGTCACAGTCTGTCCACATGTGGATAGACTGTTTTTCCGTCATTTTTTCGAGTTATCCACATACTCACAGGGCCTACTATTACTTCTTCTATTTTTTTATTAAAATAAATAATAAATATGTATCTAAGATTAGTCACAATTTGGAGGATTACTAATGAAAATTATTATTCAGCGCGACCGTTTGGTTCAAAGCGTCAATGATGTTCTAAAAGCAGTATCCACTCGAACAACGATTCCGATCTTGACGGGGATTAAATTAAAAGCAAACGAAGAAGGCGTCACTTTAACAGGGAGCGATTCTGACATCTCTATTGAATCTTATATTCCTTCTGAAGAAGAGGGTAATGAGCTTGTTGAGATTAAAGAAACAGGTTCGATCGTTCTTCCAGCTCGTTTCTTTGCTGAAATTGTTAAAAAGCTGCCCGAGAATACAGTAGAAATTGAAGTCCAATCACATTTACAAACCTTGATTCGCTCAGGAAAAGCAGAGTATAAATTAAATGGATTAAATGCAGAGGATTATCCACAGCTTCCGCAAATTGAGGAAGAAAATATGTACTCCATGCCAATTGATTTACTAAAAACAATCATTAGGCAAACCATCTTTGCAGTGTCCACCTCAGAAACACGCCCTGTCTTGACAGGTGTAAACTGGCGTATTGAAGATGGTCAATTAATCTGTATTGCAACAGACTCTCACAGGTTAGCTATGAGGAAAACGGCAATCAGCGGCAATGGAAATAGCCATAGTGTCGTCGTTCCAGGGAAGAGCTTAAATGAACTCAGTAAGATCCTTGATGATACGGATGAAGAAATTCAAATGATTTTCACTGAAAACCAAGTTCTCTTCAAATCCAAGAATTTATTGTTCTTCTCTCGGTTACTTGAAGGCAATTACCCTGACACATCTCGTCTAATTCCAAATGAGAGTAAAACGGATGTAAGAATCAATACGAAGGAATTATTGCATGCCATTGACCGTGCCTCTCTATTAGCTAGAGAAAGCCGAAACAATGTCGTTAAACTTTCTACCCTTGAAGGTTCTTATATTGAAATCTCCTCCCATACACCAGAAGTAGGGACTGTTACAGAGGAAATTTTGACACACTCTATTGAAGGAGAAGAATTGAAAATTTCCTTTAGTGCAAAATATATGATGGATGCATTGAAGGCGCTGGATGTAACAGAAGTAACGATCAATTTCACAGGAGCTATGAGACCATTTGTCTTAAAAGGTGTGGAAGATGAGAGTATGCTTCAATTAATTTTGCCAGTGAGAACGTATTAATTGATTGCTTTGAGAAAGCCTGTTCGTCGGATTGACCCTAGAACAGGTTTTTTTGTGTAAAATCATTTTATTTAGTAAAATAAACTTTTAGAGACTTTTACAGGTGGGATTTTTTGAAATGGAATCTATTCAAATTCAAACAGAATATATAACCCTTGGACAATTTTTGAAGCTGGCCAGCATCATTGATTCTGGCGGAGCGGCAAAATGGTTCCTTTCAGAATACGAAGTTTATATCAACGGAGAATTGGATGTCCGACGAGGCAGGAAACTCCGCGTTGGCGATCGTATTGAGGTACCGGAAATCGGTTCCTATATAATCACGGAATAAAGCAAAGGACCTAATTATGTATCTTGAAAAGATTGCTCTTCAACATTATCGGAATTATGAGAGTTTGACGGCGGAATTTGAGAACAAGGTCAATGTCATTCTAGGTGAAAACGCCCAAGGGAAAACAAATGTCATGGAAGCCATGTATGTGCTCGCAATGGCAAAATCACATCGGACTTCAAATGATAAAGATCTCATTCGTTGGGACCAAGATTATGCTAGAATAGAGGGTAGAGTAAAAAAGAATAACGGATCTATCCCCCTTGAGCTGACAATCTCCAAGAAAGGCAAGAAAGCTAAATGCAATCACCTCGAACAGAAACGCCTTAGTCAATATATTGGAAATATGAATGTCGTGATGTTCGCTCCAGAGGATTTAAATTTAGTCAAGGGAAGCCCGCAAATTAGAAGGCGTTTCATTGACATGGAGATTGGACAGGTTTCCTCTGTCTATTTGCATGAATACAGCCAGTATCAAAAGATTCTGCATCAACGCAATGCCTTCTTGAAGCAGATTCAGATGAGAAAGGTTACGGATGATACGATGCTTGCTGTACTGACAGAACAATTCATTCATTATGCTGCGAGAATACTCATGAAGCGATTTGAGTTCCTAGACCTGTTGCAGAATTGGGCAAAACCAATTCATCAGGGCATCTCAAGAGGCCTTGAAACCCTCGAAATTCGATATAAACCATCTATAGAGGTATCAGAATCTATGGATATGTCGAAAATAGTAGAAAGATTTCAGGAAAAATTTGATAAAATAGAAATGAGAGAAAAGGAACGCGGTACAACGCTGATTGGTCCGCACAGAGATGATTTGGAGTTTTTCGTCAATGGAAGAGATGTACAAACCTTCGGCTCACAAGGTCAACAGCGGACAACCGCTTTGTCCCTGAAGCTGGCGGAGATTGAATTGATTCATTCTGAAATCAATGAATATCCAATCCTCTTGCTTGATGATGTCTTGTCTGAATTGGATGATTACCGCCAATCCCACCTATTGAACACTATACAGGGAAAGGTACAGACATTCGTGACAACGACGAGTGTAGAGGGCATCGATCATCAAACATTACGGGAGGCTGCGACCTTCCAAGTGAAAAGCGGCACAATGGCCAGAATGAAATGAGGTGACGGAGTGTACCTTCATATCGGTAATGATACGGTAGTGAAGACAAGTGAGATTGTGGCTATTTTGGATGCAAAGCTCCTTGATAGCTCACCATTATTGAAAGAGTTTATTTCGGAAAACGACGTCATCCGCTTAGCTGAACATCCACCAGCTAAATCGATCGTCATCACAAATAACCACATATATCTCTCCTCATTAGGGTCAGCAGCATTAAAACGAAAATCATCAAAGGTTCGTATTTAAAAGAGAAGTAAAGTTTTGAAATAAATGCATGAAAAGTGTAGGTGAATGGGTTTGACTACGGAACAAACAGATATCCAAAATGGGTCCTATGATGAAAATCAGATACAAATACTCGAAGGCCTTGAGGCAGTAAGAAAGCGGCCGGGTATGTATATTGGATCAACAAGCAGCAGAGGATTGCACCATCTAGTATGGGAAATTGTCGATAATAGTATTGATGAGGCACTGGCCGGATATTGTGATGAAATCAATGTCATTATCAACCCCGACAATAGCATCACGGTCAAAGACAACGGGCGCGGGATTCCTGTAGGTATCCATGAAAAGGTTGGCCGACCGGCAGTTGAAGTCATCATGACAACCCTGCATGCCGGAGGTAAATTTGGCGGCGGGGGCTACAAGGTATCAGGCGGATTGCACGGTGTTGGCGCGTCTGTAGTTAATGCCCTTTCCACTGAGCTAACGGTGCAGGTTGAACGTGAAGGAAAAATCCATGTTCAAAAATTTGAACGAGGGATTCCAAAGGGTGACCTCCAAATTACGGGAGAGTCTGACCGGACGGGAACAACCATTACTTTTAAGCCAGACGGTGAAATCTTCACTGAAACCCTTATATATGATTATGACATCCTTGCAGTTCGTTTAAGGGAGTTAGCCTTCCTTAACCGCGGCATTAAGATTACGATTCGCGACGACCGCGAAGAAGATAAATTTAATGAGTATCACTATGAGGGCGGAATTAAATCCTATGTAGAGCATTTAAACCGTACACGTGAGGTACTCCACGAGGAACCAATTTATGTCGAAGGGGAAAAAGACGGTATCTCCATCGAGGTAGCCCTTCAATACAATGATGGCTTTGCGAGCAATATTTATTCATTTGCGAATAATATTCACACCTATGAAGGCGGTACACATGAATCTGGCTTTAAGACCGCTTTAACGAGAGTCATCAATGATTATGCCCGTAAGAACGGCATCTTTAAAGATAATGACCAAAACCTTACGGGGGAGGATGTGCGCGAAGGATTGACAGCCATTATTTCCATCAAGCACCCGGACCCGCAGTTTGAAGGTCAAACAAAAACAAAATTAGGGAATTCTGAAGCAAGAACCATCACCGATAATCTCTTCTCAGAGAAGATGGAGAAATTCATGCTGGAGAACCCATCTGTCGCTAGGAAAATCGTTGAAAAAGGCTTAATGGCTGCAAGAGCAAGAGCTGCAGCGAAAAAAGCACGTGAGCTGACAAGAAGAAAGAGTGCCCTGGAGATCTCCAGCCTGCCAGGTAAGCTTGCAGACTGTTCATCCAAGGATCCTTCTATCAGTGAAATCTACATCGTAGAGGGTGATTCTGCGGGTGGTTCAGCGAAAACAGGACGTGATCGTCATTTCCAAGCAATCCTGCCGCTAAGAGGTAAGATTCTTAACGTTGAAAAGGCACGCCTTGATAAGATTCTCGGCAACCAGGAGATTCGCAATATCATTACGGCTCTTGGAACAGGCATTGGAGAAGACTTTGATATCTCTAAAGCACGTTATCATAAGGTCGTAATCATGACTGATGCCGATGTTGATGGCGCCCATATCAGAACATTATTGTTAACGTTCTTCTATCGTTATATGAGACCAATCATTGAGCATGGCTACATCTATATCGCGCAGCCACCGCTATATAAAATACAGCAAGGCAAGCGAGTAGAATACGCCTATAATGACCGCGAGCTTGAGAAGATTATGGCTGAGCTTCCAGCACAGCCAAAGCCGGGCTTGCAGCGCTATAAAGGTCTTGGTGAAATGAACGCAACACAATTATGGGATACAACGATGGACCCAGATACGAGAACACTCCTTCAAGTTAGTCTTGAAGCCGCCATTGACGCGGATGAAACATTCGAGATGCTGATGGGTGACAAGGTTGAGCCGCGCCGTAACTTCATTGAGGACAATGCGGTATACGTTAAGAACCTTGATATATGATAAATGGTTTGGCAGGTACCTGATTAGAGCGTTCCAGGTTCCTATAGGTAATCATGCAGGATAGGCCTATCTATCCTGTCTTTTTACTTGTAAAACAGGAGTTCGTGGATAAGAGGAGGTAGTTCCATGGCGGAAATGGAAAACCCAAGAGTAAAAGAGATAAATATTACTCAGGAAATGAGAACATCATTCCTGGATTATGCGATGAGCGTTATTGTATCGAGGGCATTGCCGGACGTACGTGACGGTCTAAAGCCGGTACACAGACGGATTCTTTATGCGATGAATGATTTAGGGATGACATCTGATAAGGCATTTAAGAAGTCAGCTCGTATCGTCGGTGAAGTAATCGGTAAATATCACCCGCATGGTGATTCAGCTGTTTATGAAACAATGGTCCGCATGGCGCAAGATTTCAACTATCGCTACATGCTTGTCGAAGGCCACGGTAACTTCGGTTCTGTCGATGGAGACTCAGCAGCGGCGATGCGTTATACAGAAGCACGTATGTCGAAGATCTCAATGGAGCTTGTTAGAGATCTGAATAAGGATACGATTGATTATCGGGATAACTATGATGGTTCTGAAAAAGAACCTGTTGTTCTTCCATCCCGTTTCCCGAACCTTTTAGTCAATGGTTCAGCTGGGATTGCCGTTGGGATGGCAACGAATATTCCGCCTCACCAATTAGGTGAGGTTATTGATGGCGTGCTAGCCTTAAGTAAGGATCCTGAGATTACAATTCAGGAGCTTATGGAGATCATTCCGGGCCCTGACTTCCCGACTGCCGGTAAAATCCTTGGCAGAAGCGGAATTCGGAAGGCCTATGAGACAGGAAGGGGTTCTATTACGCTTCGTGCCAACTCCTTTATTGAAGAAAAATCAAACGGCAAACAATCGATTATTATCACCGAAATTCCTTACCAGGTGAATAAGGCGAAATTGGTAGAGCGAATTGCTGAGCTTGTTCGCGACAAGCGGGTAGAAGGGATTACAGACCTTCGTGACGAATCAGACCGTAACGGTATGCGAATCGTTATTGAGTTAAGACGTGACGTCAATGCGAATGTTCTTTTGAACAATCTTTATAAACACACAGCATTGCAAACTACTTTCGGAATCAACATGCTTTCTCTTGTTGATGACCAGCCAAAGGTATTGAACCTTAAACAAATGCTCTACTATTACTTAGAGCATCAGAAGGTCATTGTCCGCCGCCGTACTCAATATGAGCTTCGGAAGGCTGAGGCTAGAGCTCATATTCTCGAAGGGCTGCGAATTGCCCTTGACCATATCGATGAGATCATTGCTTTGATCCGTGGATCTCAAACAACAGATATCGCGCGTGAAGGCTTGATGACGAAGTTCGAATTGAGCGAGAAACAAGCCCAAGCGATTCTCGATATGCGCCTGCAAAGATTAACAGGTCTCGAGCGTGACAAAATTGAGCAGGAATATAGCGAATTAATGACCTTGATTGGTGAATTAAGAGCAATCCTTGCGGATGAAGGGAAGCTTCTAGAGCTTATCCGTGAGGAATTGCTTGATATTAAAGAGCGTTATAATGATGAGAGACGCACAGAAATCGTACTTGCTGGTCTCGAAAGCATTGAAGATGAAGACCTTATCCCTCAAGAGAACATCGTTATTTCTCTTACGAATAAGGGCTATATCAAACGTCTTCCTGCCTCCACCTACCGGAGCCAAAGAAGGGGAGGTCGCGGAATTCAAGGAATGGGAACTCACGAAGATGACTTTGTTGAGCACCTGCTAACAACCTCTACCCACGATACGATTTTATTCTTCACCAATAAAGGGAAGGTATATCGTTCGAAGGGGTATGAGATTCCTGAATTCGGACGCACAGCTAAGGGACTTCCAATCATCAACTTGCTTGAAGTAGATCAAGGAGAATGGGTCAATGCCATCATCCCGGTTCAAGAGTTTGCGGACGATTGGTTCCTCTTCTTCACAACGAAGCAGGGGATTTCTAAGCGGTCACCATTGTCCTCCTTCTCTAATATCCGTAACAACGGTTTAATTGCCTTAGGCTTGCGTGAGAATGATGAACTCATCTCTGTTAAATTAACAGATGGGGAACGCGATATTATTATTGGTACGAAAAATGGGCTTCTTATCCGATTCCCAGAAACGGATGTACGTTCTATGGGCCGTACGGCTACAGGTGTTAAAGGCATCAGTTTGAGTGATGGTGATGAGGTAGTCGGAATGGACATCCTTGAAGAGAAGGATGACATTCTTATCGTAACCAAAAAAGGATACGGTAAGCGTACAGGCGAAGAAGAGTACCGTATTCAAAGCCGAGGCGGTAAAGGTATCAAGACATGTAATGTATCTGATAAGAACGGAGAGCTTGTCTCAGTCCAAACTGTAACAGGTGAAGAAGACTTAATGGTTATTACCGCTAATGGTGTCATTATTCGTATGGATGTTGGCCAAATCTCCCGCCTTGGAAGAAACACAATGGGCGTTAAGCTGATCAGACTTGAAGATGGGCCAGATCAGTATGTTTCCACTGTGGCGAAGGTTGAGAAGGAACCTGAATCAGAGGATGTTTCTGATGAGGAAAATGAAGAAACAATTCTAGAAACACCTGCAAATGGTGAAACGACAGAGTCTGATGAAGGCGAAGAATAATGGTTTTAAGCCAGGGAGTGCTTGTTCACCTCCTGGCTTTCTTTATATCTTTTAAAAGAAATACATAAAAAGAGAAAAAAGATGTTGCAAACCAGTCTATATGTTGGTATACTGATTTAGCTGACCGAGAAAAGCAGGTCACGAAAGAAAAAAAGAGATAAAAAGTTGTTGACAAAATGAAGCTGACTTGGTATGATAGTAAAGTCGCTGAAAACGACAACGAAACAGATTGTTCTTTGAAAACTAAACAAAAC
>NZ_JBJEFJ010000037.1:0-66628 GCF_051873915.1 Pradoshia sp. | reverse complement strand
AAAAAAACGCTGAGCAAAGGCTCAGCGTTTCATTAACATTATTCAGTTTCAGTTACTGTCTTGCGAGGCGGTCTTTTGCCCCAGTATTGATAATAATCCGTACGGATGAAGCCGTTAAACAGCTTGCGTTTCTTCGTTGCCGGCTTTCCGTAGAATTGCTCGAAGTTCTCATCAGAGGTCATCATATAAACAGACCATGTGTCATACGGTCTGAGGACCTCGCCCATTTCCTTATACATGCGTTCAACAGACGGACGGTCGCTTAATCGCTCACCGTACGGCGGGTTACCGATAATGACGCCATATTCCTTTGTTGTCGTGAAGTCCTTTACCTGCATTTGCTTGAACTCAATAAGGTCAGCAAAGCCGGCCTCGAGGGCGTTGTCCTTCGCAATTTGAACCATACGGTGGTCAATGTCATAGCCGGAGATATCAAGCGGCTGGTCATAGTTCGCTAGTTCATCCGCTTCATCACGGACCTTATCCCATATGCTTGAATCGATCATCGGCCATGTTTCAGACACGAATTCACGGTTAAATCCAGGTGCGATATTCTGGCCAATCATGGCCGCTTCAATTGCGATGGTACCTGAGCCGCAGAATGGATCAACAAGCGGGCGATCTGGTGTCCAGTTCGTGAGCTTTACTAGTGCTGCAGCTAAGGTCTCTTTCAGAGGCGCCTCCCCTTGTCCGGTCCGGTAGCCCCTCTTATGAAGTGCCTGCGGTCCAGTCGTATCAATCGTAAGAGTAGCACGGTCTTTTAATAGTCCAACCTCAATTCGGTACAATGGCCCATTTTCATCAAGCCAGCCGTCCTTTTTATACGCTTTTTTCATGCGTTCAACAATCGCTTTCTTTACGATAGCCTGGCAATCTGATACGCTGAATAATTTGGACTTAACCGATTTCCCAAGGACAGGGAATTCAGCTGTTTCATCTAAATAATTCTCCCATGGGAGCTTCTTTGTTTTCTCAAATAGCTCATCGAATGTGTACGCCTTGAACTCGCCAACAAGGATCTTCACCCTGTCAGCTGTCCGGAGCCACATATTCGCTCTCGCAATGGCGGTTTCATCCCCTTCAAAGAGGACCCGTCCATTTTCTACTGTGCATTCATATCCTAAGTCGCGCACTTCCTGCGCAACTAACGCTTCAAGCCCCATAGCGGCCGTCGCGATTAATGTCATTTTCATAATTTCACCCTATTCATTTACTATCCGTTTGCGCCTTTAATGATACAACTCCCCCCCGCCTATTGCAAACCTTATCGAGGAAAAAAGAAATCGATTTTTTAGAAGCTTGGCTTCATCCACAGCTTGGAGAAATCAGCATGCCCGAAATATCTGGTCTCTACATCCATGAGGTCATCCGTAAACAGAAAGCTTCTCTTAGAATAATAAAGAGGAACAGCTCGTGATGTTTCTATCAAAAAGCGTTCCATCTCGATATGCAGCGGCATCCACTCCGATACAGCTGTCATTGCATACCGTTTTAGCCACGCTTCCATATCAACACAGTCATCAAGAACGGATTGAAGAGGAGAGGTGCCGCCAAACAGGAACTGAAAGAAGGAGAACTTCTGGTCCATCTCAAACACCTCTCCATGGAAAAAGATATCGCAGCCATAGTCATTGATGCCATTATCGAGTGTGTCTGCAAACGGTACCTGTACCAATTCAACAGGACATCCAGCTCTCACAAGAATTTCTCTAAAGCGTTCGGCAGTCTGCCTGCTATATTCACTCATTTGAATCACCAGCGGTTTACGAAGGACTGGACAGTTTATTTCTCCCAGCTCATATGGCTGACTGATTCCTGCAAGAAACCCTTGTTCATTCGGAATCAATCTTGCATCAATCTCTCGAAGCTGCTGCCTGAGCTTTGTCACTTGAAAATGAAGAAAGTCTCTCACATCATCCCGGGCAATGTCCGAATCCCGATAACTATTCATGATAATCAGCCCAAATCCAAAATCGCTATCTACTTTATACGTCTCATAATTCTCCGATTGCGCGGACGACCGGTAGAGATTCTCAAAATCCCTCGGCACCTGTACATATTCAATTTCATCTAAAAAGGCACGTTCCTTATAATATTCCTGAAACGCATGTAGCAACGTCTTTGTGTCATCATTTCTGACAATAGAGAAGCTGCCTGTTCCGTATAGACTCCCTCCAGCTTCTTTATAAATGCTCGCGGCCATGATTCCAAGGAGATGAAGAGCGTAGTGGCATGGATAGCGAAATTCAAGGTCTATCACATAGGGACTTCTTGCCTTGATTGCTGAGACAGGCGCCCACATCCTTTCATAAAATGGATGCTGACTCATCTTCCTAAGACAGTCACATACATCCTCCGCTGACATGGGGGAACCGTCATGGAACTTTACACCTTTCCGCAGATAGAGACGCAGCCTGGCATCATTCAGCTCCCAGCTATGCGCCAGAGCAGGATGTACGCTGCTGTGTTCATCAACTGATACAAGCCGATCATAGACATTAGCAACCAGATTGGCACTATGGACATCCCGCGCTTTTAGCGGATGGGTCGTTATGAAGGGTCTCTTTCTCGGGATAATCAAACGGTCTTCTCCATCCTTCTCATAGCCGAGCCGGCTTTGAAAGTCACTCACAAGCCGAAGCTTACAATCTCTCGACCAATCCAATAAAAGGTGACGGGCACATTCCTCTATCTTACCGTCCTTCATCACCTCATGTACCCGTTTCTCATAAACCGCTTCCACATCCTTAAGCCATGTAATCTCAGAGTACCTCCCGCGACCTGTTCCTCCTTTATAGTGCAGCCATCCTTCCTCATGCCATTTGTGTAAATAGCGTGTGGTTTGTTTCGTACTTAAGGAAAGCAAATCAGCCAGCTCACTGATTTTGACCTTCCCTGTGCGGGTATGCTGCCAAAGCGTAAGTAGTTTCGGTTCCACACACATCCCCCCCTCTCATGAAACTGGACATTATTTCTAAAATTGTCTATTTTCTAAACAATTCGTCTAGTTTAATATAAGGCGTACGAAGGGAGGAATACAAGATGAATTTCAAAACATTGCCGCAAAACATTAAGGTTCGGTTGATTACATCCTTCTTTAACCGGGCCGCATCAAGTGCCGTCATGCCTTTTATGGCCCTTTATTTCGCTCAGGAGCTCAATAAGATTTGGGCAGGACTCTTCTTGATTTTCACCGTGATGATTACCTTTGCGGCTAATTTGATGGGCGGCTATATTTCTGACCGATTTAAACGGAAAAAGGTGCTGCTTATCACTTCATCCTTAAGCACTCTTATGTTCCTCGGCATGACAGTCAGTCTTATGCCTAAGGATGATTGGGTCATTCTCTTCGCTGCTGCCTATATTGGATTCTTGATCACAAGCAGTCTTGGCCGTCCATGTATGCAAGCGATTATTATGGATTCTACCACCCCTGAGAACCGACGGGCCGTCTACGCCATCGATTACTGGCAAGTTAATCTTTCCATGGCTATCGGTGCCGCAATGGGCGGGCTCTTCTACTTGCATTATCAAAAGGAATTATTTATGGTCTTATCCTTCATTTCGTTCATGATTGTCATCGCTTATCATTTTTGGCTCATTGACAATCATACGCATGTTCAAAGCAAGAGCGGAAAGAATCTATTCTTGGACATCATTGATAATTATCAGGTTGCTTTAGCAGACCGACAGTATGTGAAGCTGGTCCTCGGCTTCACACTTATTCTCTCGGCAGAATTCTCACTGAACAGTTATATCGGCGTCCGGCTTGCTGAAAACTTTAATCCTGTGAACATCTTCGGGTTTACGGCACAGGGGGTCCACATGCTCAGCATGTTAAACATCCTTAATATGGTTTCCGTCGTTCTCTTGACCTTCTTTGTGACAAAGATGGCGAGCCGGTTTTCGAATAAATCTGTCTTAATTACTGGTCTGATTATTTATGGTACCGGTTATGCAGTGATCACAGCTGCTGATACCTGGTATGTCCTCTTGCTATTCGGTTTTGTGGCTACCATTGGTGAACTATTGTATTCGCCTGTCTATACGACCGAGCAAGCGAATATGATTCCTGCAGACAAGCGTGGCTCTTATTCCGCCTTTGCCGGAGCAGCTTATAATGGTGCTGAACTCATGGCACGGTTCTCTATCATACTTGGAGCCTATCTAATTCCAAGCATGATGTCCGTCTATGTGGGATTGATTGTTACAGCCGGCACACTTCTCCTCTACCTCGCCTTGTACAGCAAAAAGGCTTTCGTTAAAGAGACAGGAGCTGTAAAGACAAATTATTAAATCAACATAAAAGAAGCCGCCGACTTTCATTACGAAAGTCGGCGGCTTCTTTATTCTTTCATAAGCCCTTAGGCTCTTCAATGTTCATTCATTATGCTTCCTAGATAACGTCCTGTAAGCCATGTTCTGTTCCTTCGTACTGCAATCGATTGGAAGAATCTCGTACTCCGGCGGCAATCATCTATCTTCAGATATAATCTGCCCTTTCCCATCGTTCATTTCCTTAGGAAAGGCGCCCCTACCAAATTTGGGTTTCTCGCTCGCGGGGTTTACCTCGTTCCACCCTTCCTGTTTCCAGAAAGGCTCCGTCACTGTGGCACTTTTATAGGTACCGGCACCATATCACAAAGACTTAGGTGCTTTCCCGGCCGTCAGCCTGAAACAGGCTGCCCTAGCTTATTGGGCTAGGCACGAACACTACAGGCATCTCAGCCTGTGCGAGCATGGACTTTCCTCTACAATTTGCATTGCAGCGATTACCCAGACGTTATCGCATAAAAGTTATTATAGCTTCAAAAACCACACATTGCAACCAAAATTGCATTGGAAGTTATTACTCGTACAGTTTGCTTCCAAAAACATGCTTTTCCAGATTGGATAGGCGTTTTAAAATATCAAAATTGGTTGTACCCGCAGGTGTTTGCTGCACCGGTTGAACAGTCTTTTTAGGCTGATCCTCCAATTGCTTCTTCAGTTTCATGTTTTCTTGCAAAAGAAGCTCATATTCCTGGTGCATGACTTCGTAATCCTTGATGATCAAATCGAGATACTGATCTACCTCTTCTTGCTTGTAGCCTCTGACCCCTGTCTTGAATTCTTTCTCCAGGATATCTTTTGCTGTCAACTTGGTTTTATCTGAGAGCATTTTCTTCACCTCAAATTCCTACGACTAATACTTTTATTTTTTCAAAAAAAGTGCTGTTTGTCAATTTACCTTTTAATAATCTTGCCATTGCTCTTCTTCAATCAAGCTTTCAAGGTCCCAAAAGGTGATTTGGAAAATCGGATAATCTTTTTTATCCTGCTTTTTTTTGGCCTCCATCCAGCTGTATTTCGGGCTTCCATCCTTTTCCTCTTCATAGAGGATGAGCATCTGATCACTCTTGTCAACCAGGAATTGATTGCGAAGCTTCAGCTGCCAAGGCCCCTCATACGGCTTCTTAGAAATAGCCTCTACATAATCCGCCTGAAGCAATACCTCTTCATATTGTTCCTTTACGCCCTCTTTCCAATTCTCCTCCTGATTCAAAAAAGGAAGCAGCACACCAAGCTTAAGCTCAGGATATTCCTCCTGCAAATCGAACACCACATTGGCGGCCCAAAGTTCCACGCCTGGCTGCCCCGTGATTAAGACCCATTCCAAGTCTTGATCCAGCATGTCCAGCAAACGAGCTTTAATGGCTTTCTTTATGTATGGAATCCCTTGGTGTCTTTGGTCGTATATCCCAAGTTCATAGGCTTTATATCCGGTTACAAATACTACTTTACCCATTTTTTCACTTCCCGATGCTTATCCTAAATGATTTCATTAAAGAAAGGAAGAGGCATTAGCCCCTTTCCTTTTTTAGCAGCCAAACCCATGGCCGTGGTGGCCATGACCATGGTGGGATGGACCACCGTGCATTGGTCCTCCAAACATAGGACCGCCGTGCATTGACGGACCGCACCCTGGTGCTGGCGGGCATGGAGCACCGCATTGGATTTCTTGGTTAAATACAGGGTCCGCACATTGATAAGAATGCGGGTACATATGTTCATGTTGAAAGACGTGATTATTCACTTCCAATGTTTGCACAGGGTGGACATGCGGCACGATAACGGTATAACAATTTTCCTTCACGAATTGAATAGGTTCATGGCAAACAGGCGGGCAAACTTGTGTTTGATTGCAACCCGGCACCGAAATGGGACCGCAGAAATTATGATGACCATACATAGACTTATTCTCTCCTCTCATCATCCTGTTGTACTTACATTAATAAGGTATGAGGGACATGTATGCTTTGCACCGAGACATTCACCTATTTTCCTATTCGCTCTAGCATTTGAAGGCATTTACGTTCAAGGCGTTCGATTCGTTTTTGAAGTTCTCCTGCCTTCAAGGCGGCTTTTTGAATTTGATTTTTCACAACAGTATCCAGCGCTGCCTGTGCATGACTGAGGGCCGTATCATAATCTTTCACCCTATGCTCATAGTATTTGGCAAGCTCTAAATAGGACAGTGCCTTTGTCTCTGACCTATTGGACATAGCCGCTTCCTCCCACAGCTCAGCCGCCGCACGGAGGTTGCCGCTCCGCTTATGTTCATTCGCCAAATGAAATTTCACGGTCAGTACATCCTCCTCTGCCGATTCAGTGATGCCTCTTTCGAATGACTGAATGGCACGGTTTCTCTCCTTCAGCACAGAGAACCATCTTGCTAATTCAAAGGAATCCTCATGCTCGGCAAACTCCTGATTCAATAACAAGGCAGATAAATGGATATACAGCGAAATGAGGGAAAGGACATCCTGCTCATTATGCTTCATGATCTTAAAGATAGCTTCCGGGTCATGCCGATCTACGTAGTCAAAATAAATCATAGGAGCCAAATAGCCCGGTATGTCATCCTCCCGCTTAAAGCCAAGTACCTCTTCCTCAACTACAGCAAGCTTAACGCGATCAAGCTTATTCTTCCAAAGTCTGCGTGCCGCATGATAAAGGTCAAAATGACCGAACCTAGGGAGCTTAGGCAGCTGCCCTCTAAGCATCGTATGCTGGGAGACAACCTGAGGCCAATCAAATGATTTTCCGTTATAGGTGACAAGCTTTTCATATTGAACGTTATCAAAAAATGTTTTATAGAACGGAAGCTCATATCCAGGGCGCGGAAGAAAATGCTGACGCACCTTGACCATTCCATCCTCAATGAATGCATAACCAAGAAGAAAGATCGAGGTACCCGCTCCCGTGCCAAGACCGGTCGTTTCTGTATCAAAGAAAAATAGTTGATCAGCCTGAATCCCCTTAGCTGATAAGGGGTGAGACAAATCTGATTCATTCCAAATACGGACGATGTCCAAAAGCATATCAAATGTATACTTGCCATGGCGGTGAGTTAACGGGTAGCTCACCTCTCGAATAAGGCAATACTCCTCTTCCATAAATACAGCCCTTGCTCCATACTCCTGCCATTCATCATAATGAGGAATTTCAGTCTGCTTTAGAGCCGGCTCTCTGACTTCCTTCGCCTTCACATCGCCATTCCCCGTATTTAGATGAACTTTCATTCGATTGAGTTTATGTTTAATGGACATGCTTTATGTCCTCTTTTCCATAGCGGCCTGCGAAAATCGCCAGGATCTTAAGTGCATCCTGCTTCATTGTCTCGCCGCCTCCCTCTGTGCCGACGCAGCTTGGACAGCCGGAATCACAAGGACAGGCCGCTATCGCATCAATCGTCGCTTCAATGATGGCTGCGCTATGTTCAAACATATATTTACTTAGACCGATACCGCCCGGATAATGGTCATAGACAAAAATAGTCGGCAAATCATTATGAGTGGCCTTCACCTGCGGATACACATGGATATCCCCAGGGTCGCACATGACATACACCGGAATAATTCCTCTTAAAGCATGGGAGGCACCCATCAAGCCTTCTTCAAGCCGCTCCTCCTTCCAATCTGACAGACCCATATTCAAGGAAAGCATGCAGGCATTCGTATGGATTTCTTCTTCAGGAAGGTGAATAGGACCTGAACCAATATTCTCATGTGTATCAAACTTGATTTTCTTAAATATCGTCGCCATCGCCCTGACGGATACATCTCCAAATGTCACAGATGTTTGCTCACTTGTCTTACGCTCATCGATTTCTAATACATCGACCTGTACAGCCAGATTTGCATCGGTATAGTAATCAACCTTTACTTCTCGTACATATGCCTTTTTCTCTTCCCAATCCAAAAATTCCACCTGATATTGGATTCCTTGATGGAGGTAGATTGCTTCATCATGCAGGAGTGTCATGGCACTGAAACGATCGGTTTCGCCAATTACACGCGGCTTCGGGCTGGTACGGTCAATAATGACCACATTTTCCTGTGAGGCTGAACGAAGGCTAATCTCATGAGCCGGGAATGCATCATTCATCCAATGCCACATATTCTTGTTCTTATGCAGCACATGCTCCTCCGCTAAATAGTCCAGAATCTCTGTGATTTCGGCAGCACCGAATCGTTCCCCTTCCTTGAAAGGAATCTCAAAGGCAGCACATTTCAAGTGGTCAACGAGAATGACAAGATTATCCGGGTTGATTCTCGCTGTTTCCGGATTGCGATTAAAGAAATAATCAGGGTGCTGTATCACAAACTGATCAATCGGACTTGATGAGGCGACCATAATAATCAGCGCCTCCCCATGCCGTCTGCCCGCACGTCCTGCCTGCTGCCAGGCACTGGCGATGGAGCCGGGGTAACCTGTCATGATACAGACCTGAAGCTGCCCGATATCCACGCCTAGCTCAAGGGCATTCGTGCTGACAACGCCGTAAATGGTGCCTTCCCTCAATCCCTTCTCGATTTCTCTGCGCTGGGTCGGTAAATACCCGCCTCGATAACCGCTGATGGCTTTAGGACCTAGTTCCTTTGATACAAGCTCCTGAAGATAGGTCAGAAGGATTTCAACCCGAACCCGGCTTCTGGCAAACACGATGGTCTGTATCTTATTCCGAAGCAAGTCACTGGCAATCTTCCGAACCTCAAGGACAGCACTTCTTCGAATATTAAGGGGCTTATTGACAATCGGCGGGTTATAAAAGACGAAATGTTTCTTCCCTGCAGGAGCGCCATTCTTATCAACCAGCACCATCTCTGTTTCCGTCAGCGCCTCTGCTAATTCCTTCGGATTAGCAATCGTCGCTGATGTACAAATAAAGAGCGGATCGCTGCCATAGAAACGGCATATACGCTTCAGCCTTCGTATGACATTCGCCATATGGCTGCCAAAGACCCCCTTGTACGTATGCAGTTCATCAATCACCACATATTTCAGATTCTCAAATAAGGAAACCCATTTCGTGTGATGAGGCAATATTCCGGAATGGAGCATGTCTGGATTTGTGATAACAATATGCCCCGCCTTACGAATCTTCTGCCGAATGCTTGTTGGTGTATCACCGTCATACGTATAGCTGTTAATCTTCAATTCTGCTGCATCGATTAATTCCTCCAGCTCTGACTTTTGATCATAGCTCAGTGCCTTTGTCGGAAATAAATATAAGGCTCTCGTATCCGAGTTCTCAAGAATGGTTTGGATGACGGGCAGATTATAGCAAAGGGTCTTGCCGGATGCAGTCGGGGTAACGGCGACTATATTCCTTCCGGCTCGAATAGAACGGTATGCTTCGCTTTGATGGCTATATAATGAAGAAATCCCTCTTGCTTCAAGGGCTGTTCGCAATTGCTCGTGAAGATCATTTGGAAAAGGCGCATAAACTGCCTCCTTTTCATTAATCGTATGCCAGAAGCTGATCTGGTCTTTGTATTGTTCATCTGTCAGCAGGTCGTTCATGATATCCGCTAAACTTTTCTTCCTGAACACGTTCACACCTCATTTCTGTCCTCATTGTAACCGAATGAACGTTCTCTTGTGAAGAAAAAAGCCGCATCTTTTCCTTGATGCGGCAATTGATTTATTTCTTTGAATTTTCGTCCACGAAAGAAGCAATGGCACGACTTACCTCATCGGGTGTCTCAAAGATTCCCATATGACCTGCCTCTTCAATTAATGCCTTCGTCACATGACTTCCATTTACCGTAAAGGTCTTTTCAGGGGAAATCACTTCATCCTGTCCCCCGGCTACAAGCAGAACGGGAAGACGGTCATTCTCCAAAACATGGGTTAAATCCTCTCGATTCCTCATCGCCATCAAAGCCCCGATGACACCTTTTGGATTGGTTTCAATTCCAATCTCAAATAGCTTTTTTATGACATCCTTTTCAGTCTCTCTCGTTCGTTCAGAGACAAGCTTTGGAACGAGCTCTTTCACGAATAAGTCCACTCCTTGCTGCGAGACCTTTGACACACCTGCAGAGCGGTTTTTCTTTGCTTCCTCGCTGTCAGGATATGCGGTGGAATGTATGAGCCCATAGCCGCCAAGAATCTCTGGGTGATGTTTGGCTAAATCAAGCGTGATATACCCGCCCATTGAATGGCCGAATAGAAAAATATTCTGCAGGCCTTTTTCCTCAATAAAGGCAAAAACATCCTCAGCCATGTCATGGATGCTATATCCTGGTTCCACAGCCTTCGTTTCTCCATGCCCTCTCATATCCAGTACCACCACATGATGACTTGGCGACAGACGTGCCTCCACCTCTTTCCAGTAATCCTTGTTTCCGCAAAATCCATGAATCAGCAGGATGGTCTCCCCCTCTCCTGACTCTCTATATGCAAGCTTCACTCGTTCAGCCATATTCATTAACTCCCTTCAAATATTCATCCATTCCTTATAGTGTACATGACAATCACGAAAGATTTATATCCATATTTCTTTTCTCCCACGTAAACTTCCACTAACCCAAGAACAGGGAGATGCATATCATATGGGTAGAATTCGAATCAAGAGGAGGAAATAGACATGGCTCATAACAATCGGAACGAGTTATTGGAACCTTTCCGCCAATTCATTTCCCAAATGGATAATCTATTGTCAGAGAAAACCGGCAATGGATTATTGCAATCGATGGATGGCTTCTTCCAAAACCAAAAGCTGTTCTCAAGTTTCCCAATGGAATGGGAAGAAACGGACACCCACTATATCATCCACGCCCATATAGCAGGGGTGGATAAACAATTTATTGAAATTGACATCTCCGGCAGCCGGCTGACCATCTCTTATGAAACAGAGGAGCGCCGGCCAGCAAACCATGAAAAAGGGACACCTTCCTCAGTGGAAAGACGAAAAAAAGCGAGGAGCTTCAGCTTCACTGAGCCAATTGATGAAGAAAACATTCAGGCTACCCACGAAAATGGACTCTTGACCGTATCTGTCCCAAAATCGAAAAAAAAGCGCATATCTATTCGTTAAAAAAGATCAAAATAAAACTGCCGACAACAAATGTTCGGCAGTTTTTCATGTTCCTACTTTAAAAATGGATCCAACTCCCTTTACGAGATTAGAAACTTGGTTCATTGTATTCAGCATCTGTCCGGTTGTGTCCATCATTTTATTAAAATCAATGCTGCCTTCCTGGTTCTTAAACTGATTCAATACAGAGGAAATATTATTTCCTTGGTTCTTTTGCAGAAAGCTTGGCTTTGGATAAGGATGTGTAATATTCATCACTGGCTGTATTGGATAAAAGTCCTCATCCTGCTGGTAAAGTGGATTTTGAAACGGGTTAGGCTGCTGTTTCGGATATGGATTCATCTCTGGTGCCATTGGATAAGGCGGATAACCATTAGGCATCTGATTCTGGTAAGCGCCCTGCATCAGGGGGGCAGAATTCGGCATTCCCCCCTGTGCGGGAGGCATTTGATAAGGTTCCAGATTGTACGGTGTCATTAACGGACCAGTATACCCCTGATTTGTCAGCGTCGTATCTATAGGACCGGACACCTGATATACCGTGCTCTGTTCAAGATATCCAGGCCAGCTTTGTGCGGGGCCTTGATAAAAAGGCTGCGTCTGAGGAAAGCCCCCTCCTTGGTGCCAATTGACCCCGTTGGCCTGATACTCATAGCCAGGCATACCGGGAGACCAATTCATCATAGAATTCGGTTCTGCACCCTGTCTGCGTTTTTTCTTCAGAAGGTCTTTAAGCATGCCATCCTCCTCCGTTCTGCTTATTTATCATTACTATATGAGGAAAACGGGCATGAGTGCATTTCTCATTACTCTAAATAAAAACCTGATTCCATTTTTAGAAATCAGGTTTTTATTCGCTAATCCATTTTTATTTTAGGACCACTTACATTCCTCGCACATAAGCGGCTGACTTTGTTTCCCGTAGAAAAACCCGCTGCTAAGTGCGTATTGTTTATACATCCAAGCCTCATAGACGCCTTTTATGAAAGCAGCTGCTTTACCTGTTCAAGAACATAGGCTGAAGCGTTGCAGTGTTTAATAAACCGCGATTTGCTTGATTGAGGGATGTGGCAGTGCACAGACACCTGCAATAAATTATTATGTGTATTTTGAATTTGGAGGGGGCTAATATGCTTAGGCTTTGCCGCCTTTTGCCATTCTTTAGCCAAATCCTCCCATCTGTCAGCCAATTCTTTCACTTCATCTGCATAGGGCTTAATGACCTGGTAGAAATCAAATGTCTTTTCTTCTTCCCTAGCCTGTCGATAAATTTCTTCTGCCTCAGCCACTTTTGAAAGCAGCAGCTCGGTTAATTGTGCTAATTCCTTCGTCATGCCAGCCATCCTTATTTTTTATTGCTGATTTAATCCAGTCTCTCTTCAAACTATCAGAAATCCGGGACAGTTGCCACTTTTATGCCGCCATGATGGCGATTCACGGCTTCCTTCTCAAGCTGGCGTCCATATTTCAAGTGCTGGTCTATTTTTGTATCCACAACATCCATTCTTGCCTCCAATTCTCTTGAACGATTCTTTATGAATAAATGAAATTCAGAGAGTGTCTCTTCATATTTTTTCTCCGTCTTGCTGATCATCTTTTCTTCCAGGGCCGCAATTTCCTCTTCCAATTCCTTTAGGACGGATACAAGCTTTTCTTTGGAACTCATGACTAGCACCCCTTTCATCTTTCTTCTTAACTCTAAGGTTTCGCCCTCTTATTTTAATTCCCTGCACTGCCGACAAAACTAGAAGCATATCGGCAAAGAAACAAGGATAAGTCAATACATGCCCCTCCTTCGACAGCATGCATAAAAAACGTGATGAGGTGAGAACCTAAATGTCAGGAGGTGCAGGACATGAAAAACAAAAACACATCAAAGGCACAAGATGAGAAAAAGAAAAGCATTCCCAAAAACAATACGGGCAATCCGAAACTTGACGGACCAGATCGTCCATCAACATAATTGAAAAAGAGCCTTTTAGGAGAAGAACCAGTACAGCAGGTGTATTGGTTCTTCTCCTTTTTATGTTCATTCCTTATGAGCTGTACGCTCCCTTTGACGAATTAGAAATATTATAATAAACTTCTCTTTACCAAGTTAACACTAATCCCAATATTAGACAGTCATAAGCAAATATCGATAAAAACGGTAGAATAAAGTAGAATTGTGATAAATATTGTCAGCCGAAAGACATGATGTTTTTTACAATTCTCGCAACATTTTTGTTATGATTAGGTAGGACTTGGAGGGATACTATGGCTATAAGATATCCTAATGGAAAAAAATACATCCCAGCTGAAAATGCTCAAAATCAAGTGAAAAAGCCTGCCCAGAAGAAACTGGACTACTCAAACAGAGGTATGACGCTGGAAGAAGATTTGAATGAGACAAACCAGTACTATATTGAGAATAATATCGCGATTGTCCATAAGAAACCTACCCCAGTACAAATTGTCAACGTCTCTTATCCAAAAAGGAGTGCCGCTGTCATTAAGGAGGCCTATTTCAAGCAAGCCTCCACTACGGACTATAACGGTGTGTACAAAGGACGATATATCGATTTTGAGGCAAAGGAAACCAAGCTTCAAACTTCATTCCCATTGAAGAACTTCCATGAGCACCAAATCGTTCATATGCAGAATGTACTTAACCATGGCGGGATAGCATTCATCATCATCCGCTTTAGTCAAACAGAGGAAATATACTATCTGCCTGCTGAAACATTAATCGACTATTGGGAACAAATGCTTGCAGGCGGAAGGAAGTCAATCCCTAAGAAAGATATCGAACGTTTTGGTGATTTGATTCCAATAGGCTATGCACCAAGGATCGATTATATTAAGATTATGAATAGGAAGTTTGAATGGGATTTATCCTGAAAGGAAGGGTAATCATTAATGTCAGATCAATATAAAACAAGAGAAGAAAAAAGAAAGCACGCACAAAGGAATAAGAAACAGAAAAAACAATCTAAAGGACTCATTAAGCGAATCGCGGTCATTCTGTTAATGCTTTGCATCGTGGCAGCGATTTCGGTTGGCGGTGTGTTCGCTTATTATATTTCCACAGCGCCGAAAATCGATGAAGAATCCCTCATTGATCCAATCTCCTCCAAAATCTACGATAAAAACGGAGATCTATATACCGAGATTGGCTCTGAAACAAGAGATTATGTAGAATACGAAGATATCCCGGATTTAATGGAAGATGCCATAATTGCCATTGAAGACGTCCGATTCTATAAGCACCACGGGATTGATATAATTCGTGTCGGAGGGGCCATTGTAGCCAATATCACGGGCGGATTCGGTTCACAGGGTGGAAGTACGATCACCCAGCAGGTTGTCAAAAACTCTTTCCTTCAATCTGAAAAAACGATTAAGCGTAAAGTACAGGAAATGTACCTTGCTTACCAATTGGAGCAGGAGTACAGTAAGGAACAAATCTTTGAAATGTATGTCAACAAAGTATATATGTCCTCAGGTATCCACGGCTTCTCTACAGCCTCTAAGCTCTATTTCGGCAAGGATTTAAATGAGCTTACATTGGCTGAGGCAGCAACTCTTGCTGGAATGCCGCAAAGCCCGAATAACTACAATCCATTTGATTATCCGGAAAAAGCGGAGAAACGCAGAAACATCGTTCTCCAAGCGATGGAAAATGCCGGCTTCATCACAGCTGACGAACGGAAGGCCGCTCAAGCAGAAAGCCTCCAAGACAGTCTTGTTGCTGATGGCGACCGTGACGAAACAGGAACGAAATACAATGCCATAGTGGACCAAGTTATTGAAGAGGTAGAAAAGCTTGGTGATTACAATATTTACACAGACGGCTTATCTGTCTATACATCCATTGACCCGAAAGCACAGGAGTTAATGGAGAAAATCCTTGATTCAGATGATTATATCGCCTACCCTGATGACAAGTTCCAAGTCGGCTCTGTTTTCATGGATACAAAAACAGGCGAGATTTATGCGATTGGGGGCGGGCGTAACCAAGAAGTAACCCGTGGCTTCAATTATGCGACCGACCTGAAAACAAGGCAGCCTGGTTCTACCATCAAACCGCTGATTGATTATGGTCCAGCCTTTGAATATCTTCAATGGTCAACCTACCATCCGCTGGTTGATGAGGAATACCAGTATTCAAGCGGACAGACTGTTGGCACAGCCTACAGCTCCTATAAGGGTCAAGTTTCCTTGCGCGAGGCACTCTATATGTCCCTAAACGTACCAGCTGTTAAGACCCTCCAAGAAGTCGGTGAGAAGAAAGCAGGCGAGTTTGTAAACAAGCTAGGCATTGATTTTGGTCCAATTTACGAGTCTTCTGCCATCGGCGGTGTTGAAAAAGGAGCTTCCCCTCTTCAAATGGCAGGTGCCTATGCGGCATTTGGCAATGAAGGGGTTTATACAGAGCCTCATGTCATCAAGAAAATTGTGCTGCGAGATAACGATACAGTCATCGAGACCGCACCAGAATCAGAGGCAGTCATGAAGGATTATACAGCCTTTATGGTGACCGATATCCTTAAGGATGTTATGACGAAAGGTACGGGGACACTAGCAAATATCTCTGGACTCCCAGTAGCAGGAAAGACGGGTACAACTAACTACTCTGCAGAGGACCGGGCAAAATACAATATCGACAAATCGAAATCACCTGACTCATGGTTTGTCGGATATACAACGAACTTTACGATGTCTGTATGGACAGGATATGATAAACAGTTTGAAAACACCTTGGGCAAGGATGAAACAAAAATTGCACAGAAAATATTTAAGGCAATGATGCAAGAAATGTCCTCAGGCGTAGATACTGAAGACTTCAAACAACCTAGCTCCGTTGTAGAGCTGGCTATTGAGAAAGGCTCAAACCCAGCAGCTATTGCAGGAGCACATACACCAGACAGTCAAAAGGTCTATGAATACTTCGTTAAAGGACATGAGCCATCTAAGACATCTACAAAATACGAAAAGCTGGCTGCTCCAAGCGGCTTGACCGCATCGTATGATGAGACGGCTAACAAGATTAATGTCAGCTGGAATTATGATGCTTCTGCTGATGCTGAATTTGATGTAAAAGTAGCTGTTAATGGCGGTTCAGCCAATACTTTAACGAACACTTCTGATACGTCATTCAGCATGAATTCACCGGAAGTGGGCAACACCTATGTATTCTCTGTCACCGCCAAGGTAGATGGTCAGGAAAGCGACCCTGCCTCCGTATCTGTTTCGATTGAGGAGGTCATTGAAGAAGAGCCGGAAGAGGAAGAAGAACCGGCTGCCCCTGAAACAGACGAAGAGAAAAAGCCAGAAGAAAACGAAGATAAGAAGCCTGATTCGAACGAAGATGGTTCAGATCAAGGAAATGACGAGAATAAAGATGAGGAGTCTGGCAACACCGATTCCGGTGATTCAAACGAGGACACAGGAAATCCAAATGATGAATCTGACTCCGGTAATGATTCCGGAAATGGTAATGGTAACGGAAATGGTAATGGAAATGACAACGGAGGCAGCAATGATTCAGGCTCAGGCGATGATGATAATGGAGCAACACCCAGAAGCCAAAATGATGAATCAGCAAGCCTTATACAATCGATGATCCCGGCCTTTATCCGAGATGCGTTTGATTTCCGTCTTAAAATTGCCTAACACATAAAGAGAGCACCCGGACTAAATCTGGGTGCTCTCTTTCATACATCGAACACAAAAAAGGACAGGCTGGTTCAACTAGCCTGTCCTTTTTTGCTCATAGTTTCTTTAGTGCAATCAATTTTGCGACCATTTTCTTTTGTTCTTCCATTAAGCTTTTCAGCTGCATAAAGGCCGGATAGGTATTAGGTCTATGAAGGATATAGCTGATCCGTTCATCCACATTGACTGGTTTATGAGCCATGGCTTGCAATTCCTCGTTAAGTTCATCAAGGTTTACAGGCTTTTTATTCGACCAGAAAAGAATCGACAAGAATAGCACAATCCCTCTTTGCATATAAGGCTTGATCTCTTTCGTTTGACGATTTGCCAACAGCCCTTCAGCCGCTTCTGAAACAGCTTCCCATCCACTCCATATATCGTTTTGAATAACGGCAATATGCTGCCATGGTTTATATTCGCCCTCAAGCTCATCATACGGGAATCCGCTTTCCATTAGACTCAGATCCCATTCTTTCAGGGATTCAGCCTTTATATGGCCATACGTAAATTGTAACACTTCATATTTTCTCATTTCTTCCCAGCTGCTTTCATTCGTTTTTTCCCTTCCCTGCAAAGAAGGAGCAGTGGACAAACCTCACATTTTGGCGATTGCGCCTTACAATGGTATCGGCCAAAGAATATCATGCGGTGATGGGTGATGGACCACTCATCCTTTGGAATTCTTCTCATAAGTGTCTTTTCCACTTCAAGTACAGAATCCTTCCACCTGCAGATTCCAAGGCGCTTGCTTACCCTCTCGACATGCGTGTCCACGGCAATAGCCGGTACATCATAAGCAACCGATACAACAACATTCGCTGTCTTCCTACCTACTCCCGGAAGCTCTGTCAGCAGATCGCGGTCATTAGGAACAACCCCATTGTATTTCTCTAAAATAATTTGAGACAGCTTTTGGATGTTCTTTGCTTTATTACGATACAATCCAATGGAACGAATATCATTTTCCAGCTCGCTAAGGGGAACAGCCAGAAAGTCCTCAGGCTTCTTATACTTTTGGAACAGGTTCTTCGTCACTTTATTCACCAATGCATCCGTACATTGTGCGGACAGGACAACCGCGACGACCAATTCGAATGGATTGGAATGATTTAATTCACAATGTGCATCAGGGAATAGCTTTCCCATTTCATCTAGACAATAACGAATTTGCGTATTATTCAGCATACCTTCTCCCTCTTTCCCATGAAAAAAACCGGAGATTTCCCTTCCGGTCTGATAAATATATACTATTCTAACCAATTATATAATGGCAAGTCTTTCGCCGTCGGGACTGCTTTGACAGACGGCTTCTTCTGATAGCTTCTGAATCTTTCTCCGTGGTCTTTAGCCTGTTCTAATGTTTTGACCCCGTGCTTCTTCCAATCAAACAAAATTCGGTCGATATAGCGGAAATTAAGCTTGCCTGATATGACTGCCTCTTTCAGGGCAGCTCGGACCAGCTCTGGTTCATGCTTATCCTCATCAAGCCACATCGATAATGTTTCCCCTTCAAACGGAGATAACGGGCGCCCAAATTCTTTTTCAAAGATCGCATACAGGGATTCACTCTTCTGTACCTTTTCTTCAAAATCTGCCTGCTTCGCTTCTTTTAAAAAGTGATAAGCAAGCTTCTCATTTAACGGCTTGATAGAATAGCTTTCAAAGCCGGGTTTCACATCCTCAGTAATCTCCAAAAATCCATTCTGTACAAGCTTTCTCAAAAGCACCGTACAGTCCATCTCCGTTAAATTCATGACTGCGGAGATTTCGGCAGGCGTCGGAAATGCCTTGCCGTTCAAATTGAAATTATGCACCTGTAAGAGGAGCATTACTTCTTGTTCTGTCAATCCCATTTCCTTATAATGGCTCAGCAAGTAGGAAGGAATAATAACAGTCGGCTGGTTCATCCATTCGGATAGATTTTTCATAGTCATAATTCGACACCTCTGTCTTAGTATATCATGTAGGTCCGTTTGGAAGTACAAAAAAAGAAAGCCTGGCAATAAAAGTATTGCCAAGCTTATTTCACTTTATTAAGGATATAGACGGTTTAGCAAGCGTGGGAATGGAATTGTCTCCCTTACATGCTCGACGCCGCTGATCCAGGCAACGGTTCTTTCAAGACCAAGCCCGAATCCGGAATGCGGTACTGAACCGTATTGTCTTAATTCATAATACCATTGGTACGCTTCCATGCTTAAGTTATGCTCATCAAGACGCTGCTTCAATAGATCCATATCATGAATCCGTTCAGAGCCGCCGATGATTTCACCATACCCTTCCGGAGCAATCAAGTCAGCGCAAAGCACAACATCATCACGGTCTGGAGCCGGCTGCATGTAGAATGGCTTAATGCCTGTTGGATAATGTGTGATGAACACCGGCTTGTCAAAGCTTTCCGCAATCGCGGTTTCATGCGGAGCACCAAAATCATCGCCCCACTGGATATCATCAAATCCTTTCTCATGAAGGAATTTAATGGCGTCATCGTAGCTGATACGCGGGAATGGTGCTTTGATATTCTCTAATTTAGATGTATCTCTGCCCAATGTTTTAAGTTCAATCTCACAGTTCTTAAGAACAGATTGAACGATATAGGAAACATATTGTTCCTGCACTTCTAAATTCTCGTTAAATTCGACAAAAGCCATCTCTGGTTCAATCATCCAGAATTCAATCAAGTGGCGTCTTGTCTTAGATTTCTCAGCACGGAAAGTTGGTCCGAATGAGAATACTTTTCCAAGCGCCATTGCTGCTGCTTCCATGTACAGCTGACCACTTTGAGAGAGATAAGCATCTTCATCAAAGTATTTCGTCGCAAACAGCTCAGAAGTCCCTTCAGGAGCACTTCCTGTCAGGATAGGCGGGTCAACCTTTACAAAGCCTTCTTGATTAAAGAATTCATAAGTCGCACGAATGATTTCGTTACGGATTTTCATAACCGCATGCTGACGCTTAGAACGGAGCCACAGATGACGATGGTCCATCAAAAATTCCGTTCCATGCTGTTTCGGTGTGATCGGATAATCTACCGCTTCAGCAATTACCTCAAGGCCTGTAACCAATAATTCATAGCCGAATGGGGAGCGCTCGTCAACTTGCACAATCCCCTTCACCCATACAGACGTTTCTTGGGTCACTTTCTTTGCTAATGTGAATAATTCTTCATCTACCTCTGCTTTTACCACGACACCTTGAATAAAGCCTGTCCCATCACGGAGCTGCAAGAAGGCAATTTTGCCGGAAGAGCGTTTATTGGCGATCCATGCGCCGATTGTCACTTCTTCATTTACATATTTATGAACTTCATTTATAGTACATTTCACGTTTTTTCCCTCCAAAGCTTAAACCAAACCAGGTTATGTACTCATCCATTATACAAGTACAAAAATAGACAAGCAAATACAAAATTTATTTATTGTCACAGCGAATAGGCACTGGCCAATAAAAAAGGCAGAAACACACCGATTGGCGCGGTTTCCAGCCTTCTTGAAAAGCATGTTTGATTAAGATTGTTGCATCCGTTCTTCCACATACTTCTTCATGCGCTTCACAGCCTCTGAAAGAGCTGCCTCAGATGTTGCATAGCTTAGGCGAATATTCTTTGGTGCACCGAAGCCGGAGCCCGGTACAACAGCCACCAAGGCATTCTCCAAAAGCCCTGCCGCAAAGTCATCCACATCATTGTATCCCGCAAGCTGAGCTGTCTTGGATACATTCGGGAATAAGTAAAACGCCCCTTTCGGCTTGATGCACGTTAAGCCGGGGATTTCCAAGAGACGGTCATAGATAGCTTCTAAACGTTTCTCGAAGGCGTTTCTCATTTCCTGAACGGCCTCCTGAGGTCCATTATAGGCTTCAATGGCCGCATATTGCGCTGTTGTTGTCGGGTTGGATGTGCTATGGCTCGCAAGGTTGGTCATAGCCTTAATAATTGCCTCGTCCCCAGCGGCATAGCCTATTCTCCACCCCGTCATCGAGTGTGATTTAGAGACGCCATTTATGATGATTGTCTGTTTCTTCAATTCCGGAGATAGCTGAGCAATAGAGACATGCTTGCTGCCATGATAAACAAGCTTTTCATAGATTTCATCAGACACGATTAAGATATCGTTCTCAAGACATACATCCCCGATTGCTTGCAGCTCCTCAGGCGAATAAATCATTCCGGTTGGATTGCTTGGAGAATTGAGAATGATTGCCTTCGTCCGATCACTCACGCTTGCTTTAATTTGCTCCGGAGTAATCTTAAACTCGTTCTCTTCCTTGCCTTCAATGTAAACAGGGGTACCATCAGCCAATTTCACCTGTTCTGGATAACTCACCCAATACGGTGTTGGAATCAGAACCTCATCCCCTTCATCTAGAATGGCTTGGAATAATGTATATAAAGCGTGCTTAGCCCCTGATCCGATAAAAATCTCATTTGCCTTGTAGTCAAGCCCTTGGTCTCGTTTTAATTTGTCGGCAACGGAATTCCTAAGACTTGGCAGCCCTGCAGAAGGAGTGTATTTCGTCTGTCCCTCATCCATTGATTTCTTTGCCGCCTCTAATATGTTTACGGGCGTATTGAAATCCGGTTCCCCTGCACCCAGCCCGATGACGTCAAGACCTTGTGCCTTTAACTCCTTCGCTTTAGCCGTAATGGCGAGTGTTGATGATGGTGTCAATGCTGCTACTCTTTTTGCTAATTTCATCTCCGGTTCATCTCCATCCTACAAATTATCATAATTTCGTATTAAATCACCTGTTTTGAAGTTCAGGTAGTAATACCCGTAAAGGTCGTTGTTATTTTTATAGATGATTTCCCATAAGGCTGTGCCATTTTCCATTCCAAGATTGGCCGCCATAATCTTCTTGACCTTCTTTTTATTCTTCACAAGACTGATGGCTTCCTTTTCAGAAAGACCTTCAGATAAGGCTAAGACCTTGCTCTCTTCCTTCTTGTTATCCGGAATCCAAACACCAACCTTTTTCCCTTCATCATTTACGCCGGTGACGACAGACCATGTCTCATTTCCGTTATATAAATAAAAATCAGCCGTTTCGGTCAAATTCGCCGTTTCCGTTGCTGTCTTAACGGCTTTCTCTTTCGCATTCTGTTTATCATGGTCGCCGGCATAGATAGCCTGCACCAGCAACCCAGTACCAATCAAGAGCAAAATAATTATGCTCCATATAACTTTTTTCATGTTAGCATCCTTTCAAATAATCTCTTACGCATGCTGTATTTACGTCCGATAGATGGAGAATACAGCCGTATTATGATCCTTAGGGTCTAACGATAGACCAAACATTAGGTTTTCTTGTTTGAGGGTACGATTTAGTGAATCTACAATCTTATACAAATCATTTGTATAACCAATCTTCACTGTTGATAAAACCTCTACCTTACTATCCACTAAAATTCCTCCCAAATGGTTACGTTCCATACAATCATATCTAGTTCACATTATACCAAAATAAAATAGGGAGAGCCTTAATAAATTCTGTATTTTTCGATAAAAATAAAGGTCTCATAGATAGGCCTCTTTATCAAAGGCCGATACAGATAAATAGGATAAGGAGTCAGCGAAGAATTGACGATTTGCCGCCAAAAGCGGATCCTCATACAGAACCCATCCGGCCCCCTGACCCGCAGGTATCTTTGCCGTTAAATGGCGTCTGATATTAAAGCTCATATCCAAGAGCATTTCCATTCCTTCCTGTATCCCCTTATCAGCATCCTCGCGTAAAAAGAGCTGCCTAGAGACAGCCGGTGCCTCCATCATCACCTTTATTGATTGTCCATCATAAAGATGACGTATTGTTTCCCACACCGGATAGGTGACAAACAACAAGGACCGCCCTGCTCCCATATGGCCTCTCAGCAATTTAGCCCCAGAGCCCGAGGTAATCCCTTGAACAAGTGCCTGGTATCCATTCTCCTCAATGGTTTCCTTTAACCCGAGATACATTTTTTTAAGACTGGAAGGCGTATTAAAGAAGAAAATCATGTTTCTCTCTCTGCTGTGGATCAATTCCTTTAAGAAGTCCTGCGCACAATCAAAAAACGAACCAAGCTCCCGTTCATTCTTCATGCACGTATCTTGAATGATGACCAGCTTTATGGCTCTATCGGGAGCCAAAATCAAGGTTTTATACACAGGCTCTTCACACCCCACCTTGGCAGCGAAATAGTGGAATGAGTCACGAATAGCAAGCACGTCTGATGCAAAGAGAATCGTCTTCTTCTCAAGAATATTTTCCTTCATCCACTTGGCAATCGTTCTTGGCTTGCTTTTGACAGAAAGGGAATTACGGCTGCCCCTCTTATTCCATTCAATCCAGGTTTCATTCATTCCTGATTGTTTTAGGAACATTTGTCCAAGTCCCAGATAAATTCTTTCAAGCTGTTCATGCATTTTCATCAGGTCATCCATGATATTCAACTGGCTTCTCTTCAATTTCTCAACCGGAACTTCATTCAGTTCCTTAACCCAGCCTACAAAAAGGTCCATAAGGATGATGAACGATTGACGCAAATCATTTGCCGCTTCATAAATAGATAAAACATTTTTTCTTTTACGCGGTAATTTGACCGCTGTCATCTGACCTTCTTTTAGAGCACTCTTTAATTCACCATAGGTAATCAGTTCTTCTGCAAATCGTTCAATTTGATTGGACAGCTGCCATAACCCTTTCTCAAGCTGTCTTCGGTCAATCGGAACCTCTGTTTTTTCCTCAACAAGCAAGACAGCTTGGTGAAGGAGATGACGGTTATCAAGACTTCCAACCTTATTGACGATATTGCGCATATCCATATAACTAATATCCACTCCCAGCTTATCCGCCAGGACAGCCGGAAAAGAATCTGCCTCTTCAATCAGTACATGAATTGGCTTATTTAAATAACCTCCATGAAGCAGGTTCTCTGCAAAATCAGCATGGGTGGTCAGAATCACATTAGCCCTTGCAGCCGCCTCAAGCCGTCTGCCATAGAAATCCCGCTCTGTCCATGGTTTCAATAATCTCGGATGAAGCCTGCGGTGATGGGCCACTTCTTTGGCATACTCCCTGCCAGCACTTGAAAGATTAAGCTCATTGATATCCCCTGTAACCGTTTCGGTCAGCCAAACAAGGATTTGCATCTTTGTCATTGCCACCTCATAGTTGTGATCGCGCTGCCTTAACGATTGTTCGAATTTCGGCAGACTGAGGTAATTGGTCTCCTGCTTTAATTTTTCAACAGATAAAGGCATATAGGCTGTTAGCTCTTCTTCTGTCAGTTCACCATATGTCGTGAGAAGGACTTGCTCTCCTTCTTTCTCAGCAAAATCATGACAGGCTGCCAGATGGTCCGAAAACGCACGTGTCCCGTCCTCCAAGAAGGCGGTACCGCCGGACTTGAACACATCTTGTATGAAGCCGCAGATGTTAGAGTCCACTTGAGGAATAGCGGAAACGTTGGTCTCTTGCCTTGGAAGGACCAATGCCAATCCTCTGTATATTTCTAAATCTGGTCTCCAAGGCTCGCAAACCTGTGCCTGCTCCTGCAAAACCTCAAGCAGCACTTCCTTTAATTCACTCTTCAATGAATAGGACAGCCGATACAGAGATTTAAGCGTCTGTCTCGGCAGCCTCTTTAACGCCTTATAAAAATCGAGGAACAGCAGGGCTGTGGCATAGGCATCACTGTCTGCTTGATGCGGGCAGTCATGTATATGGCCGTATGCCTTGCTCAAATCCTCCAGTTTGAAGCTATCAGTCCTCGGCGAAATAACCTTGGCCATCTCTACGGTATCTACCGTGTATCCCAGAAACATTTCATAGCCTACCCGCTCGAGCTCTGCTTGAAGGAACGTCAAATCAAAGAGCACATTATGAGCAACAAAAACAGCCTCTTCTAATATTCCTACTATGTATGGGGCAATTTCCTTAAAGGTAGGTGCAGATTTTACATCTTCATCCTTGATGCCTGTAAATTCCTGAATGAAAGAAGGAATCGTCCTCTCTGGATTAACGTACGATGAGTATTGATACGTGATTTCCCCATTTTCGATAACAATAGCAGCGATTTGGATAATTCGATCACCGGCTTTCGAGTTATTGCCCGTTGTTTCCAAATCGACCACTACATATTTATTTTCCATGTTTGACACCTGCTTAAATCATATCAATCGGCACCGTTCATAGCCGGAGCCGTCACAGGCCGCTGTTCACGGCCATTTGTTCATTTTTCTGCAAGGCTGAATGCCAGCCTCTCTGTTAGAATTCATGATACTCCATTTATAGCAGATTGAAAACTAATTATCAAAGACATAAGAAGGAATGGAGTAATCATTTGCGGCTCTAGCCAGCTGCTGACTCTGCTATTTATCATCTTACCTGTTTAGCCCTATTCTGCCAGATTCCAAGTGCCTAAGAATGAAAAAAAGAAGCATAGCCACCGCTGTGCCATGCTTTCTTTTGCTGCTTCACTTTTCCGCTCCTTCGCTACAGCTAACGTATTCCATCAGCCAGCAGTCTTGGTAGACCCCTTCATGCAGCTCATGGGACGAAAGCAGCTTCACCTTCTTAAATCCGCATTTCTCATAGCATCTGATGGCCCGCTCATTCCTTGCTTGCGGGTCCATGATGATTCTTTTAGCCCTTTTCTCTTTTAACAAATAAGAGGCCATAGATTTAATAAGGGAGGCACCAATGCCCCTATTCCAATATTCAACCTCTCCAATGAATTGGTCGAGTCCATATGTAGTTTCTTTGTCAAAGCCGTATTCTAAAAGTTCCACAGTATCAACCGGATAGAACTGAATATAGCCGATTGGCTGATTCCTATATTCCACGATGCATTTTGTCTCTTCATCCTTCGCATCCATGAAAGTGATTTTTGCCTTGTCATAATCAAAGCGATTATCTCTTCCTTCGTAGAATTCCAGTACCTTATCGTCTGAAAGCCATTTTGCCAGCAGCACGAGGTCCTGCTCCACCAAGGCCCTGACAGATATGCTGCCATCCTGATAGAACAACTTCGTCTCACTCCCATCATTCCTCATTTAGATAAACGTCTTTATGTCCTTCATAATACTCTTTAAAAGATCAATCGAATTAAGGATATGTCCTTCTTGCTCAAGGCCATGATGCATATTTGGATACAATCTTGCCGCTGCAAGCGGATTACGGCCAATGCGTTCCAATCCTTCCGGAGTATAATTCGGGTCCTTATCTCCAATGATACATAGGCTGGGATACGCAGCGTCTGCGAGAGCATTCAGCACCCCTTCCTCTTTCAAGAGTGGAGTTACCCAAATGGCCTTCATTTCTTCAGCATATTCATTCCTAAGGATTGAATCCATACAAAGCGTCCCAATTGATTTGCCAAGTATGATGATTTGTCTGTATGGTTTATCCATCAAGACATGGTCAAGGACCATGTTTACATCATAGTGAATCGCCTCCGTCAGCTCCTCCCATGAGAAATCTTGATAGAAGTCATCACGATAAGGGTAATTAATCTCCAATACATCCATGGCCTCTTCCAGAAACATGGAGGACGAATAATGAAATAGGGGCGCTTTTGTTGTATATCCAGCTCCAGGCAAAAGGACCGCCAGCCGTTCTGCTCTGTCAGTCAATCCAGCCATTGTGAACGGGATATCCATTTGTTTATAGCCTTTCACAACGTGTGAGTGATAATGGGTCATCGTTCTTCCTCCTTTTCCAGCTATTTTAGCATAAATATTCAGATAATTAACCGACAAAAAACACACTGCCATTAATAGAGCGGAGCGGCAGTGTGTTATCCTATCTAACAATCTTATAGAATGGTTGCTTCAGGCTCAAGGCCGATCATTTGTGTAATGGTATTGTTCTCATCCAGCACAGCGACTCTTGGCTGATGAGTACGAGCCTTTTCCTCTGGCACTAAACCGTAGGAAATGATAATGACTTTATCCCCCTCGTGAACAAGTCGTGCTGCAGCGCCATTTAAGCAAATTACGCCGCTGCCTCTTTTACCTGGAATGATGTAGGTTTCGAATCTCGCGCCATTATTATTATTGACGATTTGTACCTTTTCGTTTGGCAGCATATCAACTGCTTCGAGCAATTCCTCATCAATCGTGATGCTTCCTACATAATTTAAATTAGCCTCCGTTACGGTTGCTCTGTGAAGCTTCCCTTTCATCATGGTACGATACATGACGTTACCCCCTTGGTTGTTCGTTTTTTATGATGACATTATCAATCAGGCGCACCTTGCTGTATTGGACAGCTGCTGCGACTATGATTGTCTCTCTTACATCTGTGATTGATTTGAGCTCTGGATACGACAGAGCCTCTAAGTAATCAATCGAGCCCGTAATATGTCCCTGCAGATAGCCTATCCCCTCTGCTAGCGCAGCTGCAGGTGTTGATCCGTTTTCAATGGCCTCTCTGATCAAGCGTAAGCTTTTCGAAATGTGGACGGCCTCCGTACGTTCTTCCGGTGTCAGATTCACATTCCTAGAGCTTAAAGCAAGACCGTCTTCTTCTCGCTTAATATCGACACCAACAAGCTCAATCGGGAAGTTAAAGTCTCGAATCAACCCTTCAACTACCGCAACCTGCTGGGCATCCTTCAAGCCAAAATAAGCACGAGTTGGAGCAACAATATTAAAGAGCTTAGTCAGCACGGTTGCTACGCCGTCAAAATGGCCAGGACGAGATTTGCCGCATAGGCAGTCTGTCCGTTCATGCACCTTAACCGTAACAGTTGGACGCTCACCATACATTTCAGCAACTGTCGGATAGAACAAGTAATCCACTCCGGCCTCGCGGGCCAGTGCTTCATCATGTTCAATATCGCGCGGATATTGGTCAAAATCCTCGCCAGGTCCAAATTGAAGCGGATTGACGAAGATACTGATGACGACAACCTCATTCTCTTTGCGTGCTGCATGAATAAGCGATAAATGCCCCTCGTGCAGATAGCCCATTGTTGGGACGAACCCCACTGTTTTCCCCTCTGTTTTTTCCTCTGTTAACATGGTGCGCAATTCATCAATCCGATTTACGATTTTCATTATTTACTTTTCTCCCCCATACAATGCAAGCAGCTCTTCTTCCTTCATCGTAAAAGAATGGCTTTCTGAAGGGAAAGCGCCGGACTTCACTTCTTGTATATGTTTGGATAGGGCATCCCCTATCGTTGTATTTAAATCAGCATAAGACTGAACAAACTTCGGCACACGTCCAACTCCATAAAGAAGGACATCATGATAAACAAGCACCTGTCCGTCCGTTTGATTTCCAGCCCCGATTCCAATTGTCGGAATCATAAGCTTATTCGTCATTTCTCCACCGACCTGGTATGGAACGCATTCAAGCACAAGCGCTATTGCCCCGGCTTCCTGGCATTTAATCGAATCACTCATTAATTGCAAGGCCGCTTCCTTTGTTTTCCCTTGGACCTTATATCCTCCAAGCACACCTACCGATTGCGGAGTTAATCCTAAATGGGCAACGACCGGTATACCAGCATCTGTCAAAGCCTTGATCTTAAGCAGGACATCACCTGCCCCTTCAATCTTGACCGCATCCGCTCCAGCCTCCTGAAGAAGCCTTGCCGCGTTCTTCAATGTTTCATCGATGGACACATGATAGCTCATGAAAGGCATATCAGCGACGATGAACGTGTTAGGCGCTCCCCGGCGTACAGCCTTTGTATGATGGATCATATCCTCCATTGTTACTGGAACAGTAGAATCATAGCCAAGAACAACCATACCCAATGAATCCCCAACAAGAATCATGTCTACACCAGCTTGTTCAGCTAGTTTGGCAGATGGATAATCATAGGCTGTCAGCATGGAGATTTTTTCTCCCTTTTCTTTCATTTTCCAAAAATCAGCAGCAAATTTCATTTTTTTCCTCCTTAACATTCCGAGGAGAGAAAAACAGCCGAATCCGCATAAAAAAATCCTTCTTTACAGAAGGATTGAATCCGCAAAATGGCTTTTATCCCTCTGTCCCGGTCCTATTTCTAAGATACAGGCAGAATATCAACTTTCCACTTACAACGCATACAAGGTGCAGGTCGTTTCCGCTACTGCCCTCATATGCATTATAACGGGAAGGGATAAAATTTACCATTTTATTTTATTTTGTTTTAAATTTACATATGGTGAATGGTAATATCACCGGAATAAACAAGATGCTGCACACCCGTCTGTTCATCTTTCACCATCAAAATACCATCTTCATTGATTCCTGATGCAAGCCCTATGAATGATGACTGGGCTGTTGCAACTGTTACTCGCTGACCAATTGTGACGGAGTATGTTTCCCACAGCTCTTTAATTGGGAGGAACCCTTTCTCAAGAAAGAGCAGATAAAGCTGCTCAAAACGGCTGAGAAATCTTTGCAAAAAGAGTGCTCGATCTAGCATTTCTCCCTTCTCAATGGCAAGAGAGGTGGCAAGGCTTTGAATATCCTCATTGAAATCTTGACGCTCCTGATTAACATTAATGCCGATTCCAATGATGACCGAATGGATTTGGTCTGCTTCAGCGTGCATCTCAGTCAGAATACCAGCGATTTTCCTCCCGTTCACTAGCACGTCATTCGGCCACTTAATTCCAGCATTCACACCAGTCTCTCTTATTGCAAGTACAGCTGCCACAGCCGTCAGCAGGGTCAGACGCGGAGCATGGTATGGGGGAATGTCGGGTTTTACAATCAAACTCATCCAAATCCCGCCTTGGTGAGGGGAATACCATGTCCTCCGTAATCTCCCCTTTCCTTCTGTTTGCTCCTCACTAATCACAATCGTTCCATTATCTGCTCCCTTAGCAGCTAGGTCGCTTGCGATTGTTTGCGTGGTTGGAACCGTTTCATAGGCGTGGATGGACCTTCCAATGAACTCCGTTTCAAGTCCCATAAGGATTTCTGTTTCGGTTAACCGGTTCTTGCGAGGCAGGATACGATAGCCCTTTTTCTTTATAGCTTCAATTTCATAGCCTTCTTTGCGTAAGGCATCAATATGCTTCCAGACAGCCGTACGGGAACAACCGGCAATATCGGCTAAATACTGTCCCGATATATAGTCATCTCCTGCATTTGTCAGTGCATGAATCAATTGTTTCTTTATCGTTTGTTCCCCTGTATGAGCCATTGTTTCACAAACTCCTTCTCATTGACAATCTCTCCATCAAGCATGGCTTGAATGATTTCTCTCATCATGTCCTTCATCCATGGGCCGCCCCTTTTACCTGTCCATTTAATTAGGTCTGTACCAGAAAACGAAAGCGGCGTCTCTTTTTGAATAGGCATTTGATTGTATAGATCATCGATGTGGTCATGCTCGGCAGGCTGGCTGGAATAGACAGACCATACCCGTTCAACACTATGGGCTGTCTCGATGCCCGCCTCATATAATTGATAACGGGTATAGAAGGCTTTCTCCCTTTGTTTACAGCCTTCAATCAAGACTTTAATTCCTTTAATGACTGCATTCGGAAGCTTCCACTCTCTATACATGCTCTCCCTCTTTGAACAGAATAAGGCCATTACTGCCAGCCATTCCTCAAAGGTTTGACAGGCCTCCACATCGAGGGAAAGGAATGAATCCATCTTTTCAGCCAAGAGGTCAAGCTCTGGATAATAATGAAGGATTTGAGAAGCCGCTGCAGCTCTGAGTGCCTCCTTGGGCCTTTTACCTGCCAACAGCTTTTGGAATTCCGCTGTTTTTCTCTCCTGAGCAATATGGCTGAGTAAATGTGAGTTCTCCCGCAGTGCTTGATATGTCTTCTCCTCAATCTGAAAACCAAGCTGACTCATAAAACGGACAGCCCGAACCATACGCAGGGCATCCTCTGAAAAGCGTTCGTCCGGCTCCCCGACAGTGCGAATCGTTTTCTGTTCGATATCTTCATGCCCCTTAAATGGGTCATACAATGTGCCATCCTTATCCATGGCAATTGCATTCATCGTGAAGTCCCTTCTTTTCAGATCCTCCTCAAGCGAGGTGACAAACTCCACTTGGTCAGGGCGGCGGAAATCCTTATATGTACTCTCCGTTCGAAATGTCGTGACTTCATATGGCACACCCTCGTGAAAGACGAGAACCGTGCCATGCGCAATCCCGACATCAACTGTATGGCCAAATACCTCTTTCACTTCCTGCGGCATGGCAGATGTAGCAATGTCAACATCATGAATGTCTTTACCCATAATGGAATCTCGTACCGAACCACCGACAAAATAGGCCAAATATCCTTTTTCCTGCAATTGACAAAGAACCGGAGCTGCTTGTACAAATTCCTTCTTCATCATCCTTGCCCCTCTTCTGATAGAATGGATGCATACAAGTCTTCATATTGGTCAACGATTCGGTTCGTTTCAAAATGCTCGCGGACGATTCGAATCGCTTGTTCTCCCATATCCAATCTTTTCTTATCATTACTCAATAATTTATACAGTCTTTGCGCTGCAAGCGCTGTATCGCCCTTCTCGACAATATACCCGTTCACACCGTCCTGAATCACCTCTGGAATGCCCCCTATATTGGTCCCGAGACATGGAACCCCATGTACCATTGCCTCAAGCAAGACTAAGCCAAAGCTTTCCTTTTCTGACATTAGGACACAGGCATCGCTTATCGCATACAGCTCGTGGAGATTTTCCTGTTTCCCTAACAGGATGACTTGATCACGTATACCAAGCTGGCTGATTTGTCGATTGACTGCTCCCATTTCAGGACCGTCACCGACTAGGATGAGCTTACATGGCATACGCTTTGCTACTTCAGCAAATGAATGCAGAATATCCGGAATCCGTTTCACCTTACGGAAATTGGATACATGGATGACGACCTTTTCTTCTTCCTTAATATTCAGCTCAGCCTTCAAGTCCATCTCGGAATTGTCCTTGAGTGCTGGATAATCAATGAAATTATAAATGGTTTTGATTTCTTTCTCAGGCTGTATTAAATCATAGGTCTCCTGCACAAGTGCGTTCGATACAGCTGTTACGGCATCTGATTTTTCAATGGCAAACTTAATCATGTCCTGCATCGAGGAATCATATCCAAGTACCGTAATATCTGTTCCATGCAAGGTTGTGACCACTTTCAGCCGCTCGCTCGTCATCTGTTTTGCCAATATGCCACAGACCGCATGCGGCATCGCATAATGGGCATGAATGAGATCGAGGCCTTCATTTTTCACTACCTCCGCAATTTTGCTCGCCAAGGACAATGTATATGGAGGGTATTGAAATACTGCATATTGATTGACCTCTACCTGGTGGAAGTAAATATTGGAATACCGTTTATTAAGACGAAACGGCATGCTTGAAGTAATGAAATGAATTTCATGGCCGCGCTTTGCCAGCGTGATGCCAAGCTCTGTGGCCAATATGCCGGATCCGCCGACAGTCGGGTAGCAAACAATCCCTATTTTCAATTTCTTCATTTTGACGCTCCAAATAAATCCGCATCAAGAATGAGCGGTTTTGTTGTTTTGAACCCTTCAGCAAAAAGAACGCCGGCATCACGTCCATACGCTCTCTCACGTCCTTCAATTGCTTCTAAATATCCTTCTGTCAATGGCGTAATAACACCGTCACGAGAGCGTTCGAATTGGGAACGATAGCATTTCAGCGCTTCAATCTTCTTGTCAAAGCTGCTGCTGATGTCCACGCAGAAGTCAGGCTTATGGAAGCTGTTAATCATATATTCATATACAGCTGTTGGTTTATGAGATTCCTGCCCGTCTTGGTCAGTATATTTCCGGATTCCTGCTGAAAAGACTGCCTCGAAGACTAATTGACTTACCCGCCCATGATCGGGATGACGATCGATATGATAAGGAGCAAAGATTAGTTCCGGCTGATAACGACGTATGACTGCCGCTACCTTCGCGATATTATCCGGCGTTATGAAGAGATTCCTGTCTCCCATATTCAGATTGATTCGCTCCTTCACGCCGAGTACTTCAGCAGCTGCCTGTGCTTCCTTCTTTCGATTTTCCGGCGTGCCATTCGAAGATAGCTCTGCTTCTGTTAAATCGCAGATAACCGCCGTTTTTCCTTGCTGTGTATATTTTGCTAATGTGCCGCCCATTCCAAGTTCTACATCATCGGAATGAGCGCCAAAACATAATAGATCTATTTTCATTCTAGGTGATTTACTCCTTTTCCCTTACAATCGTTCTCCATTTAAGATCTCCTCGGTCAATTCCATGAATGATGAGCTCAGCCGTACCCATATTTGTCGCAAGCGGAATGGAATAAACATCCGCTAAACGGAGCAGGGCTGAAACATCCGGTTCATGAGGCTGCGCGGTTAATGGATCGCGGAAGAAAATGATGGCATCAATATCATTCTGAGCCACCATCGCTCCAATTTGCTGGTCTCCGCCATGCGGTCCGGATTGATAACGATGAACCGGCAGTCCTGTTGCCTCCATGATTTTCAGACCTGTCGTGCCGGTAGCAAAGAGCTGCTGCTTACTTAAGATATGCTTGTACGCAATCGCAAATTGAATCATGTCGTCCTTTTTCTTATCATGTGCAATTAGAGCGATCTTCATCGTTTATACCTCCATTTAATCGAGAATATTTTCCAACCCATACACAAGCTGATCTAATTTCATAACCGTTTCAACAGATACCCTAACACCAGACATAAATGATTTACGGTCATAGGAATCATGACGAAGCGTCAATGTTTGCCCTTCTCCTCCAAACATGACTTCTTGATGGGCAATCAAGCCCGGTAAACGTACGCTGTGAATTCGCATGCCGTCGAAATCTGCCCCTCGCGCTCCAGCAATCGTTTCTTTTTCATTCGGGTGTCCTTGCTTCTTGGCAGAACGTTCTTCAGAAATCAATTGAGCCGTTTTGATTGCTGTACCAGAAGGCGCATCAAGCTTTTGATCATGATGCATCTCAATTATTTCGACATCTTGGAAGTATTTTGCGGCATTTTGTGCAAATTTCATCATCAAAATAGCCCCGATAGCGAAGTTTGGCGCAATAATACAGCCGATTCCCTTTTCCTTTGTCAATGTACGCAGCTCTTCAAGATCCTCGTCTGAAAAGCCGGTTGTCCCAACCACAGGACGGATACCATGTGATAGGGCTGATAATGTATGTATTCTACCAACCTCTGGGGTTGTTAAATCTATTAACACGTCTGCTTGAAGGGTTGAGAAGCATTGTTCATGATCATCATAAACTGGGACATCCTCGCCAACACCGGCAAACCCTTCAAGTTCATTTAAGTGCTTTCCGCCATTTTTACGGTCAAGCACAGCAATTAATTGGAAGTGGTCTGTCTCTTGTACCATTTGGACAGCCGCCCTGCCCATCTTTCCTCTTGGTCCGGCAATAATTACTTTAATCATTTTGTTCATCCTTTCTTGTCCAGCGATCACGGTCTCTCGTCCGGAATTTATCCATTACAAGATCATGAGCATGTGCAAGGTCTACGCCAAGTGAGTTGGCCATGCAGATCAGCACGAATAAAACATCGCCCATCTCCTCTTCAATCGCCTTCTCTTCTTCCGTTGACTTCTTCGGTTTTTCTCCGTAATGGTGGTTGATTTCACGAGCAAGCTCCCCCAGCTCCTCTGTAAGTCTTGCTGTCATCGCAAGAGGGCTGAAATACCCTTCCTTAAACTGCCCGATATAGCGGTCCACCTCTTGCTGCATTTCTTCCATTGTTTTTTTTGTTTCCATTCGTTACACATCCATTTCTTTGCTCACTTCTTCTATGTTAGCTCATTTAACTATTCCCGAGCAATCCACACATATGATAAAATTCATTAGGGCATAATTGACATAATCTTATCTCAATTGTACACCATAATTAATAACGGATAGCAAGGAAGTGGGGTTACATATGATTTTCAACCTAAAACTCAAGAATATTTTGTTTATCTTGATCGGTTCAGCCATCATGGCCTTTGGTGTCGTGCATTTTAACATGCAAAATCAGTTAGCTGAGGGCGGTTTCACTGGTATTACCCTCCTCATTTATAATTTGACCGGATTAAGCCCGTCCATTTCCAACATTTTGCTTAATCTGCCCCTTTTCTTCATTGGCTATCGATTATTAGGAAGAAAAACGTTCATCTATACAATCATTGGAACGGTTGGACTATCTATTTTTATCGCGATATTCGAAAAATATCAGCTCCATATCCCACTAAAAGACGACCTTATGCTTGCAGCCCTGTTCGCAGGCGTCTTCATCGGGGTCGGACTCGGAATTATCTTCCGCTATGGCGGGACTACCGGGGGAGTTGATATTATTGCACGGCTTGTCTTTAAGTACAAAGGCTACAGCATGGGAAAAACCATGTTCATCTTTGATTTCTGTGTCATTACCCTATCACTGGCAACGTACCTTGATTATAAGGAAGCCATGTACACACTCGTTCTTGTGTTTATTGGGAGCCGCGTTATTGATTTCATTCAGGAAGGTGCATATGCAGCCAGAGGAGCCTTTATTATCAGTGAATCCAATAAAGAGATTGCTCAAAAAATCAACGAAGAAATGGACCGCGGCGTCACACTTCTAAAAGGATACGGTTCCTTTTCTAAGCTTGAAAAAGATGTCATCTACTGCGTCGTCGGTAAGAATGAAATTGTCCGCCTCAAGAATCTGATAACGTCTGTTGACCCGCACGCCTTCGTATCAGTCTCAGTCGTTCATGATGTTCTCGGCGAAGGCTTTACCTTAGATGAGAACAAAAACCCGCTCGAGCATTAACAGCACAAAAAAGAGGGAAGTTGAACTTCCCTCTTTTTTTAATCGTCATTATTCATACCGGTTAACATTAACACAAAACGAAGCAATTCCAGAAGAGCTACAGCTGCAGCCGCAACATATGTTAATGCTGCCGCGTCAAGAACCTTCTTCGTTTCTCGTTCTTCCCCTGCATCAATAACGCCAAGTGCAACTACTTGCTGCATGGCACGATTAGAAGCATTAAACTCTACTGGCAAGGTCACAAATTGGAACAGGACTGCCGCTGCCATGAATAGCACACCGAGCAAAGCAAGATTATAGATACTGAAGATCATCCCTGCAATAATCAAAATCCAAGAGAAATTCGATCCGATATTTGCAACAGGAACTAATTTATGACGAATACGCATAAATGTGTAATCCTCTTTGTCCTGAATGGCATGACCAACCTCATGGGCTGCTACCGCAGTACCAGCAAGAGAATGTCCATGGTAAATGTCAGAGGATAATCTGACAACCTTTGCTGTCGGATCATAATGGTCACTTAATACACCATGTGTTTCTTCAATTTTGACATTATACAATCCATTTTCGTCCAATATTTTTCGTGCCACCTCTGCCCCGGTATATCCATTGGAAGCCGGAACCTTTGAGTATTTAGAATAGGCACTCTTGACTTTCATTTGAGCGAAAAGCGGTATAAGCAAGATCAAGATAAAGTAAATTAGAAACGCCATCAATATCCTCCATTTTTAATGTGATTAATATTATTGTAATAATGAAACCATTTATCTGTCAATGGATAGATACTTTTCAAAATTTTATCAAATATCGCGATTCTTCTTCTTCGTAAAGGTAATCTCCTCACGCGCCTTGTACTTGCGGAAGCCCACATAAGATAATGTCATTAAGATAATACTGCCTGTCGAGATGATTACCCACCAGAGTGACGGGTCTGTATCATCCTTCTCTGCCTCGTCAAATATATCCCTCAGCTGCCCCTCCAATGAAGCCATATCTTTCTGTTCACTGCTATCAGAGAATACTTGCGGACGGTATTGGTCTATGAATTTCAAATGAGCATCCACTTGCTGAAATTTTTCTGGAGTAACATCGATTTTCAAAGATGGATACAGAATATTATATATATTTAACAAACGATTCAATTCCTCCTGAAAGACAACGGAATCCTGATTTTTCACAGCTTCACGCGTATCCTTTACAGCTTCGAGAATCTGTCCTCTCATCTTTGTCCATAAGGGACTCTTATCATGACTAACAGCATCAAAGGCTAATCTGAATTTTGTCATCTCGTTTACGGCTTCCTGATTCGACTTCTCTGTATCCTGAACGGCATTCATCGCATCCTCAAGGGCAATGGTCACAATATTGATCTCATCCATTGAATATTGATTACCCTGTGAAGCCATATCCAAAAATCTCTCTGAGAACACATTGAGCAATTCCTCGGCTTCCTGCCTCCGATCAACCTTCACAAACTGCAGGGATTGGTCAGCAATCGTTTCAATGGCTTTATCTTCTGCAGGACTGGCGGCGATTGCCTGAATGGATAGCGATGCGACAATAATAACGGATCCAATGACCCCCTTTAGCAACTTCATAAAAAATGTCCCTCCTCACCATACTAATATGTATGTGAAAAGGGACAAGGCAAGAACCTTAAATATTGCTTATCGTGAGGGAAGCGTATAAATTGCCCTTCCTTTCCGAACAGTCGTATAATACCCCACTCCAATTGATAAAATGCTAAGCCAAAAAGTGAAATAGCCGATTTCATCCATATATAGATGGAGCACACTGTACGTCGGCATCATTCCAAATACATAATCGATGATTTCATTATGGACAAGGATAATGGCCGCCGTCACTAAATGCCATGGCTTCACCCGAAAATATGGAGCAAACAACAGCCCCTCCAAAGCCATAGCACCATGAGATAGAATAAGCATGAGGGCGATCAAGGAAAATGACCCATCCACTGCAAAGGAGAATAGGTTCATCACAACAGCCCATATCCCATATTTAAATAAGGACACAACCGCAAGCGCCTCGAACAAGCCAAAATTTCTCCCCATCATGATTCCTGCAAGTGCAATGACAAAGAACAGGCTTGCAGTCGGACTATCTGGAACAAACAAAAGGAATTGAAGCGGCGTTGCTTCCAACTGCCCTTTATACCAATAGTACCCATAGATGGTTCCTAAAATATTGATGATTAGAATCGTCCATAGGACGAGTCGATTCGAAAGAAATGCATATAGCCAATTTCTCATAATAAATTGAAATCCTCCAAATTAATATGCTGTCATTCTTTCATGATAGCGTTTAGGCTCTAATACTGGCAACCTCCAATTATCTATATAGGCAAGACATCATCAGCAGCAGGGCAGCCTAAATACTTCGCAAATCCACTGTGAACGGCAAAGGGCTTCAGAATAGCAGCTATTCTGAAGCCCTCTTATCAACTATCAAAAATGCCCCCGATTGGACGAAATCAGATAGGATTATTCTGTCTCTGTGCTTGTTTGCTCGCCACCGCCTGCATTGGCACCTTTAATAAACTCAGCAAGTGTTTTCAATTCTTCTTCTGTACCCTTGAAGACACCAGGCATTTTCCCACTCTCTGTACCATTTACCGCAATCTCAGAGATTTGGTCAACCTCCAATTCAGTACCAAGAAGCTTTGGTCCTGCTCCTCCTTGAAGAGAGTCACCATGACAGCTGATACATCCTTGATCCTGATAAATCTTATACCCATCAGAATCTTTATCGATAGCTGAATCATCAATGATTTGTCCTTGCAATTTAGCCGCTGCCCAATCATGTGTAGAAACGGTCTCCCACGTCAAATAGAAAACTCCAGCAAACGCTAAAAGCATAAAGCCTACCGCAAACTTACGCTTTGCAGGGCGTCTTTCCGGTCCCCTGTCCAAGAATGGAGCAAGTAATAATGCACCAAAAGCTAAACCTGGAATGACAAGAGCACCAATCAAGTTATACGGCCCAGATGCATACGAATATTTAAGCAGCTGGTATAAAAACATGAAATACCAGTCAGGCAGCGGAGCATAGCCCGTATCTGTCGGGTCTGCTATCCTCTCAAGCGGGGATGGATGCGCTACCGTCAAACATAAGAAACCGATTAAGAAAACGGCGCCAACCATCCATTCCTTTAACAGGAAGTTCGGCCAGAAAGCTTCTGTCTTTCCTGGATACTCAGAATAATCCTTAGGAATATTCGGCTTTCTGTCAGCACTAATTCTTGAGTCACCTACAAATCTCATACCTTTACCACGATGCATATGGATATCCCCTCCTTCTTTACAATTCTTGTTCTAAAGACCGAATCTTATAGCGGTCCGGAAATTCCTTGCTTACGAATCATCAGAAAGTGAGCTGCAATCAGCCCAATCAAGGCTGCAGGCAAGAAGAATACGTGAATCGCAAAGAAACGGGTCAGCGTTTGGGCTCCGATGATTGTCGGGTCACCAGCTAACAGCGTCATCAAATATGGTCCGATAAATGGAACAGAGTCGATGATTGTTAATGTAACCTTGGTTGCAAATAGCGCTTTCATATCCCAAGGAAGAAGGTAACCAGTCAATCCTAAAGCAAGCATGATAAAGAAAATAAGTACTCCCACGATCCAGTTTAATTCACGCGGCTTTTTATAAGCACCCTGGAAGAACACGCGCATTGTATGTAAGAACATCATGACGATTACCACACTAGCTCCCCAGTGATGCATCCCCCTGACAATTTGTCCATGAGCCACTTCATTCTGCAGGAAATAAACAGAATTCCATGCATTCTCGATATCCGGAACATAATACATCGTCAAGAACATGCCAGATAGAATCTGAATGACAACGATAAAGAACGTCAATCCCCCAAAACAATAAACAAATGCCGAGAAGTGATGGGCAGGGTTTACATGCTCTGGGACCTCATGATCAGCGATGTCTCGCCACAATGGCGTTATATCTAGCCGCTCATCAATCCAATCATACATTTTATTCAGCATTGGTCACGCCTCCCTACACCTCATTTGTTTTTGTGTTGCCCAAATACAATACTCCATCTTTTTCCTGCATATCATACACATCAAGCGGACCGATCGGCGGTGTATTTGGAATATTCTTACCGTTCTTCTCGTAACGGCCGCCATGACAAGGGCAATAGAACTCATTCTTATGCTTCTCATCACCCTCCCAGTTGACTGTACAGCCTAAGTGTTTACATACTGGAGATAAAGCGACAATGTCGCCCCCTTCATCCTTGTAAACCCACGCTGTTCTCGTCTCCTCTGCTTCATACCAGCCATCCTGGACTTTCAGCTTGTAATCGACGCGAGTCGGTGTTTCTGTTACCTCGCTGATCTTCAAGCCCGTATTGATAAAGTCACCTGAGGCATTAGCCTTTAAGGCAGGATCGACCGCAAACCGCAGCATCGGCATAACCATTGCCGCACCCATGAATCCCCCGACACCCATGAGTGTGTAATTCAAGAATTGGCGTCTTGAAACTTTTTGGCTGCTCATTAAATTTCTCCCCCCTTATATGGAAAGTCTGACAAAATTACAGAATTGTACAAACTTTATAAAACTAGGACATTACAATAATATCCTAATATTTTTGATAGGTCAACAAACTCCCAGTTTAGGAAATACATGGTTTATTATGTAAGTATTTTCAATCCGTCTTCCAAGCATCCTGCAGGAGCTCTTTGATTTGGTCTGTATGATCATCCAGCACTTGCTTGATAGCCTCCCTCGGCATTTTATCCGTCTGAATGGAAGGAAACCATAGAATTTGCTCTTGATCACTGACTGTAATCCATTTGTTATCCGTTGTGAGGAATCGTATATAGGTGAACCCGGCTTCACTGTAAAAGGTTCTCCAATGATTCAATAGTGCTTTCTTTGACTCTTGTCCGCTTTCCTTTGAATACGGTACTGGATGGGCCAGAAATATTCTTCCCTTTAACTCTCTCTCCAGTTCATAGGTCAATAGACTTAAGTACTCATAAGAAGCAACCGCCTGACTGACCCCCTTCTCAAATGTAATCGCATTCAATGGAATGATGACTGTATCGATGTATTCCCTTGAACGCTCGAACATCTCCATATCAGCCGTTTGATATTTCATGCAATCCCCCCTTATGTCCATTTCATTGTAAACTAAAATAAGTAAAAATTATACAAAAACGCATAAAAAAAGCCAATCAGCTTAGCTCCGGCTATGCTGACTGGCTTTTTTCCTGATTGGCTCTATGTCAGGGATTTCTTCTTTCTACGCAGCCGTTTCAATTGACTGCTTAGCAGCGTGAATTGAGCATGATCTCTCTCATCAATCGCCGTATCAATTAATCGCAGCAATCGTTCCTCCTCAAAACGGTTCAAGCTCTCTTCAAGAATACTTTCAGCAATATGCTGGTCTTGCTCATTGCCAGGTAGATTCTTTGGCAAATAAGGATTCTCCTCCAAAACAGCTGCATAATGATACGAGGAATAAGCTGTTCGAAAATTCAGCTGTATGTAGATATCCTCATCCCGGTTTAACCGGATATCATGAAAGGATTTCTCGGCATCAGTGGTCATAATATTGCTCTTATAAAATCGAAACGGCACATCATCTACACAATGGGTAGACATCACCATTCCTTTCGGGCAATATTTGGCCCCTTCCACAAAATGGACATTTCTCATCAGCTGGTCATGACTCATCAAATAGTTTAATATCCACACACATTCACGACGCTTTAGTTGATAATTATTCAAAAACCAACGGATGAATTCTTTTTTCTCATCGACAGATACAGGGGTTTTCATGGTGGAGCCCTCCTCTGCACATTAAATTTAGATTCTTTCTAATATATCCAAGTACTCATCATTACTCGGGTCTTCTTTCAGCAGTTTCTCAAAGATAGCTTTAGCCTCTTGGAACTTACTGTCTTCAAGCAGGAAATAACCATATTCGTGCAAAAATTCTTTATTCTCCATGAAATGCTGATAAGCTTCTCGATAACAGGAAAGAGCCTTCTCATATTCCTCAAGCTCTGAATAGGCAGTTGCCGTCAGCCAATCAAATTGCGGATCCTCTTCTCCCATTTCACGAACAGAAGATATGAGGTCGATGACTTCTGAATATTGCTCCTCATGTAAATATAACTTGCCAAGGGTTAGTACAGCCTCCAAATAACCCGGGTCAATCGCGATTGCCTCAGACAGCCATTTAACCGCCGTTTGAGGATCTCCCTTCTTGGATGCTAATTCCGCTCCATACAAGAAAATCTCTTTATTGAACGGATCTTCTTTCATTCCCTCCTCAGCTACCTGGATAGCCATTGGGAGCTCCTTATTCTCCTCATAGGCCATAGCCAAATACATGTATAAAGAATGATAGGCAGGGTCCATTTCCTTCAACTCGCTGAACTTAGCAATAGCTGTGGCATATTCACCGGCATGAAAAGCAGAAAATCCATATTCAAACAGAAGGTTGACATCATGATCTTTATCATCCCGTTCAGCCTTATGGAAATAAGGAAGGGATTCTTCAAATTCCCCGAGGGATACGAGAGATAAGGCCAGCCGCTTATTAATGGATACCCCATTAATACTTGAATCATTTTGAGAAATATAAGTATATAATTCTACAGCTTCACGAAAATTTCCTTGTTGATAATAAAGTTCCGCTAAAGCAAATTTCACAATTGGCTCATCCGGCAGGATCTCATTGGCTTCCTTCAGCTTGCGGACGCTCACTTCATCCATGCCCATCGCCTGGTAAAGGTCGCCAAGCAATAACAGGGCTCCTGGGTACATAGGATCATCATTTTCTATCTTCTCCAAATACAGCAGCGCTTCTTCTTCATTTCCGAGTTCAGCTGAAACTTCTGCCAGAGAAAAAAGAATTTCTCCTTCATCTGGGTAGCGCTTCTCAAGTTCCTCATACAGCTCCTTAGCCTCTTCCATGAAACCTAATGAGGCCAGCTCTTCTGCTAATGCAAAAATATCCTCATCATTTTGGGATGCCTTAATGAAATTTATATGTGTTTTTGCTTCTTCCCATTCACCTTGCAAAAGTTTTTTTCTAATTGTTTCAATATTCATTTCCCGATAATTCCTTTCCAATTGCTCATTTCCCACTGTCAAATCGGCCAAATCGCAGCCTCAAAAGGACATTCCTTTTGCCATCTAGCAGCTTGCTTGCGAAAACCTATCTCCTTGTCCATAACCACGGCAAGGAAACTTGCATATGAGAATATTCTATATAGACTTGGTATTTTCCTGTAGCAGTTCCAAAATCGGATAGCCATATACGAAGTTTTTTGCGGATGATATACATAGAAGGGTTCCTGTATAAACAGTATAGCCAATTTTTAAGGCGGAGAATAGAGCGAATCACTTTAAGAGGCTGTCGAATAAACCTGCAATATTCATCACCCTATCAAATATTCACTCGATAGTAAAGGGCATTGGCTTATGCTTATCGGGAATGTCTTATAGACATGCTATGTATAATGAAAGAGATTTAGCACAATAGAAGGGAAAACAAACTCTTTTTTCATGCTGTCGAAGCAATCACTGACAACAAATGCTGGCTTCCTCTTTTTCTCATCAAAAAAAGCATTCAGAATTCATCGATTCTGAATGCTTTTTCCAAATCATTTAGCCATTAAACGGACCAAGTCCTCAAAGAAGCCCGGATAGGAAACAGCGATTGCCTCATCATTAACTAGTTCAACCGGTCCATCTGTCAATAAAGAGGCAATACTCAGCGTCATGCCAATTCGATGGTCTGTCAAACTGTCAACTGTACCGCCGTGGAGAGATTGTTGACCTTCAATAATTAGTCCGTCATCTGTAGGGGTAATTCTCGCTCCAAGACGTCCAAGCTGAGTCGCAATTGCATCAATCCGATTGGTTTCCTTCACCTTTAATTCCTCAGCATCCTTGATGATTGTCTGTCCTTTAGCCTGTGTGGCCATCAGGGCAATAATAGGAATTTCATCGATTAACCTTGGAATGATATCCCCGCCAATTGTCATCCCTCGCAGTTTGGAATGACGGATGATAATTGACCCGACTTCTTCACCCGCTCCTGTCCCTTCATCCGGTATCACGTCCATATCAGCACCCATTTCCTGTAATACATCAATGATGCCTGTACGTGTTGGATTCAGGCCGACATTCTCAAGTATGATTTCACTGTTCGGTACAATAGCTCCTGCAACAAGCCAGAAAGCAGCAGATGAAATATCGCCGGGAACAGTGATATGTCCCCCTTTTAACGATTGGCCGCCCTTTACCGTAATTCTCATTCCATCTACAGATACTTCTCCGCCGAAGGATTGAATCATTTTCTCTGTATGGTCTCTTGTCCGTTCCTTTTCAATGACCGTTGTTTCTCCTTCTGCCTGAAGCCCAGCCAGCAGAATGGCCGATTTCACTTGTGCGCTTGCTACAGGCAATTCATATTCAATCCCCTTAAGGGCAGTGCCTTCCACTGTCAGCGGGACCAAATTGCCGTCATCGCGTCCGCTAATTTGAGCTCCCATTTGCCGAAGCGGGCTGACCACTCGTTTCATCGGTCTCTTGGCAATGGATTCATCCCCTGTGAACGTTAGGCTGAAAGGAAGAGCAGATAATAATCCGAGTAAAAGTCGGATGGATGTACCTGAATTCCCTACATCAAGGACTTCTTTCGGGGCACTTAATCCCGCATACCCTTTACCGTGCACCGTCACATTAGACCCATTTTGTTCGATGACCACTCCGAGCTTCCTGAAACAGTCTATCGTACTCAAGCAATCCTCGCCTTCTAAGAAGCGGCTGATAGTGGTGGTTCCCTCTGCAATCGAACCGAACATAACTGCTCTGTGGGAGATGGATTTATCGCCCGGTACCTCTAATCTTCCTGTCAGTGACGGACGATGTGTAAATTCCAAACTTCTTACCATGAAAATCCTCCTGACGCTTTAGTCAAAATAAGTATCATATGTAGTCTTTTGCTGCAGACATTCTACTGCAAGCACTCTATCCTCATTGCTCTGGAAAGAGATCGCCAGCACTCCGTAAATCTCTTCGCGAGTCTCAAGGATTCGAATATTCGTGATGCTGATGCTTGATTCGGCTAGATATCCGGTAATTTCTGAAATGACACCTGGATAGTCCGGCACATCCACATAAAGATCATAAGAAGAAGGAATAGCCCCCTTCTCATGCACTGGCATTGCATCCCTAAACCGCTTAGCCCCATGGAAGAAGTCATAGATTTTCTGTCCATCCTTGTTAACCATCCATTCCTTGATTTCCCCCATCTCCCGAATCCATGAATCAAGGAGCGGTACCAAAATCTCACCATTATGAAGGAGGATGTCTTTCCACATTTCCGGGCTTGAGGAAGCAATTCTTGTTGTATCCCTGAATCCTCCTGCAGCGAGTCGAGCAATCACCTCATGCTCTTTTTCAGCATCCTCAGCAAAATTAACCATAGAAGCTGCCATGATGTGCGGAAGATGGCTGATAACACCTGTCAAATAATCATGCTCTTCTGCACTGACTTCAAGAAATTTTGCCTTCGTTCCTCGAAGCCACATCTTCAATTGCCCAATTTCCTTCACGCCCGCACATTTTGACGGCGTTAACATATAGAAGGCATTTTCGAACAGCCGCTCTTTAGCAGCGGTTACACCGCTCTTATGGGAACCAGCCATTGGATGGCCTCCAATGAAGACATGCCGACTGCCAAGATGGCGCTCGGCTGCCTCCATAACCTTTTTCTTTGTACTTCCCGCATCTGTAAGGATGACTCTTTCCTTAAGCGGTACGTTTGCCAATGCTTCAATCACCTGTACAGCCGCATTTACAGGCGTACAAATCATAATCAAATCACTGGCTGCAGCCGCAGCCTTGTAATCCTTAACGGGTTCATCGATTATTTTGAGTGCTTTTGCGAGCATAGCCTGCTGCTCATCTGTATCATATCCCTGGATGAATGCATCAGGATGCTCTTTCTTGATTGCTAGTGCAATAGAGCCTCCAATCAGTCCTAAACCTATAATCAATACATTGCCGCGCATGGAGGCACCTCACTTACTTCTTCTATTTAGCTAATTCGCTCCTTTTCGTTTGGAGAAAGCCTTCAAGCTCCTTTAACACAAGAGCATTCTCTACCTCCGAACCAACCGTTACCCTGATTGATGTCGGGAATCCCAACGCCTCACCTGAACGGACAATTACGCCGCGCTCGAGCAAATATTGAAAGACTTCATTTCCCTTATATCCAACCTCCATTAAAATAAAGTTCCCTTGGGAAGGATAATAGGCTAATTGATGCTTCTCACAAAATTGATAGAATGCTTGGAGCCCATCACGGTTTCTTTGTTTACATTCAGCGATGAATGCTTGGTCTGATATAGCCTCAATCGCCGCTCTTTGGGCTACAGCATTGACATTAAACGGTTCTCTTGTCGGTTCAAGCATGCGAATGATGGTTTCATCAGCGATTCCATAACCAACCCTTAATGAGGCAATTCCATAGATTTTCGAAAAGGTATGAAGGATAATGACATTTTTATAGCGTGCAATTAAAGGAATCAGGTTAGGATAATCCTCTGCATCCACATATTCATAGTAAGCCGCATCAAATACGACGAGTACATCATCTGGTACTTGGTCCAGGAAAGGCATCAATTCATCTTCTCGAATATATTCCCCAGTCGGATTATTCGGTGAGCACAGCCAGACAACGGCTGTGTTAGAGTCAATTTGCTGGAGCATCCCCGGCAAGTCATGGCGCCCGTTAACATGAGGAACTTCCCGAATCTCCGCCCGCTCTAAGATGGCATTATGACTGTATTGACTGAACGTACCTGTGGCCATGACAGTGTTTACGCCAGGTGCGAGCAAAGCTTTCGTAATCATTTGGATCAAATTGTCAGAACCGTTTCCAAAGATTACTTGATTGCCCTCCACTCCCCAAAAGGAAGAAACAGCCTCACGAAGATTGACGGCCCCTCCGTCAGGGTAAAGCGCAAGCTGCCAATCGGACTCCTTCAAGACTTTCTTAACCTTAGGTGAATAACCATATGGATTTTCATTAGAGGCTAATTTAATAATCTCAGTCAGGCCGTATTCACGCTTCACATCATCAATCGGTTTTCCAGGCTGGTATGGCTTCAGTGTGTATAAATGTTCCTTCCATTTCATCAACAAGCTCCCCCTTTATTCTCATTTCTCCAGCAAATCTGGTCTCAGCTTAATAGCCTCCTCCAAATAAATATGCTTAATCTCCCTTTGACTCTTGTCCGTATTTACATGAACCATAATCCTGATGGCAAGCGGCAGCGATTCCGGTACTGGAATCTCACACATACACATGACAGGAACATACATGAAACCATCAATACGTCTGATTGAGGCCGCCGGAAATCCAGCATTAAGGTCATCAGTCACCGAGATAAAGACCGAGGCAATACTCTCGCTGTCCAATTCATTTTGTTCAATAATCTCGCGCATCAACCTTTCCGTTTGGCGTTCGATTTCCTCCTTGCGGTTAGCTGATACCGTGATGGCCCCTCTTATGCCTCTTAGCATTCTCTTCTCTCCTAACTTAAACTGTAAAATAGTCTTCAATGAATTCATCGAAATCCGAACGAATCTCACTCTCTTCAAATGTTGCTATGACCGGGTCGCCAAAGTCCTTCAATAGGATGGTGGCAATCTTGCTTCCTTGATTCTTTTTATCTAGCTTCATATAGGGGATAAGAAGATTCATATTCAGCACTTCGTTCGATATCCTTAAGTAGCCGAGATCAATCAGCCATTGATGAAGACTGTCCAATCCCGCATCAAATCCGGTATATTTCCTGCTTAAATATAAATCATAGAATAAGCCGATTGCAACAGCCTCTCCATGAGTCAGCTCCCCATAGCCTGCCGCACCTTCCAATGCATGGGCAAGGGTATGACCTAAGTTCAAGAAAGCTCGCTTACCTGACTCTCTCTCATCTAAAGCGACGATGGAGGCTTTCACCTTTATCCCTGTTTCAATCAGCTCACCAAGCTGCACATGCTTCTTAAGGTCCTCCATTGTTTGAATCTCTTTCTGAAGCTTTTGATAAAAGGTCTCAGAAGAGAGAAAGGCATGCTTAATTAATTCCGCAAAGCCGCTTCTCCACTCCCGTTCTGGCATTGTTCGGAGCAGCTCCGTATCATAGATGACAGCTTCTGGCTGATAAAAGGCCCCGATTAAGTTCTTCCCTAGAGGATGGTTAATCCCTACCTTTCCGCCAACAGCACTATCATGAGCAAGAAGAGTTGTCGGCAGCTGAATGAAGGAAATCCCCCTCATATAAGTAGCTGCAGTAAAACCGGCTAAATCACCGACAACTCCGCCGCCAAAGGCAAGGATAATCCCGTCTCGGCCAATATTGTGCCGGAAGCCTGCTGACAGACACTCCTCATAGCAGGCAATCGATTTAGCTTCCTCTCCTGAAGGGACAATATGAACTAGCGTATCATAACCAGATTCATTCAATAAATCGGTCAATGGTTCCGCATGCAGGGCAGAAACATGTGAATCCGTAATCAAAAATAGCTTCTTCTTCCCAGGAAACCGTTCCTGAAGAAATTCCGGAAGTTTCTTGATGGCTTGATTGCCCACATAGATTGGATAAGATTTTGAAGCCGTCTTAATCTCAAAGCTTCTCATTAGAATTCCCTCGCATACCGACGCTGTTCTTCAATAGTATCAATCAATGTATCAAGGCGGTCTGCATAGAATTGATCGACAATCGCACTTGCAAGCTCCCATGCCACTGCATGCTCGCACACAACTGCTGCTGCTGGAACAGCGCAGGCATCAGAGCGTTCAATAGATGCTGCAAATGGTTCTTTAGTCTCGATATCTACGCTGTTAAGCGGTTTATAAAGTGTAGGAATAGGCTTCATCACTCCACGTACAACGATCGGCATCCCAGTCGTCATGCCGCCTTCAAATCCTCCAAGCCGGTTCGTTTTTCGTGTATAGCCTGTCTCTTCATCCCAAAGAATCTCGTCATGGACCTTACTGCCCGGAACTCGTGCCGCTTCAAAGCCTATACCAAATTCAACACCCTTAAAGGCATTAATGCTAAGGACAGCGCCAGCGATTTTAGCATCAAGCTTACGGTCATAATGCACATAGCTTCCTACACCGCTTGGCATGCCGGTCGCAATCACTTCTACCACTCCGCCAAGTGAATCTCCGTTTTTCTTCGCCTCATCAATCGCAGCCATCATTTTCTCGCCGGCTTCCGCATCTAGACAGCGTACAGGGGATTCTTCAGCTGTCTTCCTTAGTGTCTGGATGTCTGTGCTATCTGCTTGCTTTGCTTTGACCCCGCCAATCTCCACCACATGGGATACGAGCTCGATTCCAAGCAATTGCAAGAGCTTCGTAGCAACAGCACCAGCTGCGACCCTGACCGTCGTCTCTCGCGCCGAAGAGCGCTCAAGCACATTACGTAAATCTCTATGCCCGTACTTAATTCCGCCATTTAAATCAGCATGGCCAGGTCTCGGTCTAGTAATCTTCCTTTTAATTTCTTCTTCATCCTTCTCATCAATCGGCTCTATTCCCATTACATGTGTCCAATGAGTCCAATCTCGATTCTTGACGTTTAAAGCTACAGGAGATCCTAATGTTCTTCCATGCCTTACACCTGAGGTGATCTCAGCGGTATCTTTCTCTATTTGCATCCTTCTTCCTCTGCCATATCCTTTTTGGCGTCTGGCTAAGTGTTTATTTATATCCTCCTCGGATAAAGGCATTCCGCTTGGCAACCCCTCTATGATGGTCGTTAATTGGGGACCGTGGGATTCCCCGGCTGTTAAGTATCTCATTTGGCTCCTCCTTCATCACTTTAAAGCAATTATGTACAAATATATCATAAGAAAGCTTCTTTTGCTAAATTTTCTTGTTTAACTATTGTACATCAGAATAAATTAGAAACTCCACCAATAAATAGATGTATTTTTCTGACAATTAAATGATTCTATGAAAACAAAGCCTCACTTTTCATGCAGCTATTAGACTGAAAAGAAATCAAGTTAAGAATAGGTCTGCATTTTTTCGCTCTTGCACTCCATATGAATGTGAAAGCTATTTTCAGCAGAAAAGCCAACGGACTTAGCGAACTGCATGGTAGTTACTTTCGCCACTCGCCTTCGGCAAAGTTGTCTCAGCCTGCTTCCTTATCGTAGCCGAGAGTCTCACCCCTTCTGCTAAAATAGGAACCTGTACTTATAAGATGGGTTTACCTATAAAAAGGATTAAACATAGGATTAAACAGGTCTTTACTACCTTAATAGTAAAGCATGAAAGGCGGTGGACAACAGTTAGGGGGATTAAAAAAACAGTCTATGCAGGCCAAAGCACAATTCGCTTCGATGAACCTGAAGAAAATGGGATATCGGAGAGCTATGTCAACGGAGAAAATGTCAAAAAATAAAGGGTTGAGAATATACCCATTCTCAACCCTTTCGTACAGCTGTTTTATTGAATCAGATTAATAAATCCACTCATTTACAAGCTTGCTGTATTCAGATAGTTCTTCTTCTTTAAAGAAAATGCCTAGTTCTCTTTCGGCGCTTTCTGGTGAATCAGAGCCATGAATAATATTTTTGCCGACAGTTACGCCGTAATCGCCGCGAATCGTTCCAGGAGCTGCATCCTTTGGATTAGTGGAGCCCATCATTTGACGTGCTGTAGCAATGACATTTTCCCCTTGCCAAGCCATCGCAAATACAGGACCTGATGTGATGAAATCAACTAACTCGCCAAAGAATGGACGCTCTTTATGTTCAGCATAATGCTTCTCAGCCATTTCAGCTGGAATGATCATTAATTTAGCGCCGATAAGCTGGAAACCTTTTTTCTCGAAACGGCTTACAATTTCCCCGATTAAATTGCGTTGAACACCATCTGGTTTAACCATTAAAAATGTTTTTTCCATCATTACACCTCTGTTTATATGTATCTTTTTAGTTTGTCCAGAAAAAATATACCATTTTCACCATCATTTAGCAAACAATATGAAAACGCTTAATAATTCCGTTTTCCAATAAATTCGGCGATATCATATAAATAACGAGTATTCTTCGTATCCGGCAGTTCCTTCAAGATAGCAAAGGCTTTATCTAAATATCGGTTGCTGACTTCAATTGATTTTTCAATAGCTCCAGAGCCCTTAATCTTCTCCAGGATTGGCTTCAGCTCATCATGGCTCATATTCTCATGAATCGTCCTGATTTCCTGACCAAGCTCAGGCTCTCTTAGGGCATACAGCACTGGCAGGGTGATATTCCCTTGCCAAAGATCACTTCCTGCCGGCTTTCCAAGTACTTTCTCCGTAGCAGTGAAATCAAGGACATCATCAATAATCTGGAAGGACATTCCTACGTAGTACCCATAAAGGAATAATTTCTTATGTATGGTTTCATTGACACCTGCGCTGATAGCACCCAACTGACAGCTCGCCGCAATCAAAAGCGCAGTCTTTCGTTTAATACGAGTTAAATAGTCACGAAGATTCTGATCATAATTATACTTATCCTTGATTTGCTCAATTTCTCCAATGCTCACTTCCAGAATCGTCTTGGCCAGTACCTTATGCGCCAGAGGTTCCTCTATCCGTGTCATCAGCTCCTGCGCACGGGCAAAGATATAATCCCCAGTATAGGTTGCAATTTTATTATCCCATTTGTGGCTGACTGTAGGTGATCCTCTTCTAAGCTCTGCCTGGTCAATGACATCATCATGCACGAGAGAGGCGGAATGAATCAGCTCGAGGGCTACTGCAGGATATTTAATTCGCTCAATATCATAATCGCCAAATTTTGCCGTCAACAGGACAAAAATAGGGCGGATGCGTTTTCCTCCGGCTTTAAGCGTGTGGACCGAAGCATCCTGCAGAAGCTTCGATCTCGCTTGTATGGATGATTTCAGTTCCTTTTCTATCAACTGAATATCTTGTTTAAAAAGTTTGTATAATACTGGTAATTTCATCATTCCACATCCCGTTTAACAAGGTAGGGCAATCCCTCATTGAGATTTTTTATAACCAAAATGAGAAGCAGCTGCACCGCCTGAATACGGCTTATATTTCACCTTGACGAATCCGGCTTTCTCAAATAATTTCTTTAACTCCGGCGCACCTGGAAAGTCGGTTGCAGATTCCTGAAGCCACGAGTATTCTTCGTAGCTCTTGGCCAGCACCTTTCCCATAAGCGGCATGATATGCTTGAAATAGAAGTAATAAAGCTGTCGGTAGACCGGCATAGTCGGTTGAGACGTATCTAGGCACACGGCCATCCCGCCTGGCTTCAGCACCCGGTTCATTTCCTTCAGCACCGTCAAATAATCCGGCACATTACGGAGACCGAAGCCAATCGTCACATAATCGAAGCTGTTATCCTCAAATGGAAGCTCCATTGCGTTGCCGTGAATGAGTTCAACATTCTTCAACCCATATTTCTGTACCTTTTCTTTCCCGACTTTCAGCATATTCTCACTGAAATCAAGTCCGCACACCTTGCCTTGTGCCCCAACCGCTTCTGCAAGCGCAATTGACCAATCAGCTGTTCCACAGCATACGTCTAAAGCTTTATCGCCGGGTTTGACAGCCATTTTTTTCATTGTGTCAGCACGCCATTTCTTGTGAAGCTGAAAACTGATTACAGAATTCATCGTATCGTACTGATCTGAAATCTTTTCAAACACATGATGAACTCGTTCTTCTTTCGATTGTTGTTTCATCCAAATAACCCTTTCCCCATCATGTTGGTGATATGTCCCCTGGATTCATCCAAAGCTCTTTTAACCCGCTGAGCCATATCCGTGCAAATCTCCGCCTCTAGCTCCTGCTCCACCCGATTTTGAAGGTCTTCCACTCTATTCAAAAAAGGCGGCAGCAGCATAGCAGCATAATATCGAGGCTTATTGCCTGCTCCGTATTCAACAAATTCATGCCTGGCAAATTCTCTATTCAACCGTTTCATCAGCAGAAAATCCTTTAAGAGCAGCAGGTTACATGTACTGCCGAAATAGGAACTCACCTTCTCAGCCAGCGCTGTCTCGATGGCTTCAAGATGGGCAAAAAGAAATTCGGCTGAGGTATCCTTGCATTGATAAAGCTCTACCTTCGATTCATTAATCAGTTGAATACCACGTGAAAATTCCCTGATAAAACGAATGTCCTCTGTCTGGGCTAAAATATGATAATATAAACCACTATAGTAATCCCCAGCCAGGATGGTCAATTGTCTTGTTCGCAGCTCGCCGGAATCTTCTGAATTCAATCCATTTGTTACGTTCTCATGTGTATCGAGGGCAATTTGCATGAGCATGATTGATACTATGTAATTAGAAAGTTGTTCTTCTGTTGCATCAGCATGGGATAAGATTAAAAGCATCGCCGCTATCTTATCTTCATCTATGATAGGCTCCTCTATATACCGCCACACAAATGAATCAAATATATGATTCCTAATTTCACGCTCATATTGTAATACCTGTTTCTTTGCTGATTCCACCCTCATCACCTAAACTTCCATTCGTTTCATGACTATTTCAGAATTGACTAGACATCTTTTATTTTACTATCCTTTTTCAACATTGTCGATTCATGCTGAAAAAGGATAGTTAGTCAATGAGACGTTATTCCTTACCGCTCTCCACTTGACCATATGGGGTATACATTATCGCTTTTCCCCTGATCTTGATAGCTGAGGTATGCTCAGTGAATTGGACAAAAAGGACCTCCCCTTTATCTAATTTCTCTGAATGGTGGAAGCGAGTATCTTCCCCTCTCGTAAGGCCGATGACATTTACTCCGTCTTCCTCTGCCTTAACAATCACATAATCATTCTGCGCGGGATTTCCCTCTCTCATCAAATCACTCCTCCTTCGTGTGCAGCACAGATCATTTGTTGATAAAGCTCAACACTTCCTGGCGAGTGCGCGCATCTGTTGCAAGCGTTCCGCGGACAGCAGATGTCACTGTCTTAGAGCCCGGCTTCTTAACACCTCTCATAGTCATACACATATGTTCTGCCTCAACCACGACCATAACGCCATGCGGTTCAAGTTTATCCATGATGGCATCCGCTACAGTAGATGTAATTCTTTCCTGCAATTGCGGACGTCTAGAAACAGCTTCGACAGCTCTCGCTAATTTACTTAAGCCTGTGACGCGTCCACCCTTCGGTATATAAGCAACATGTGCAACCCCAAAGAACGGGACAAGATGGTGTTCACACATGGAATAGAATGGGATATCCTTTACAAGCACTAATTCCTCATGGTCTTCTCCAAAGACCGTTTCAAAGTATTCCTTTGGATCTTGGCCGAGACCTGCAAAGACTTCCTCATACATTCTTGCGACACGTTTTGGTGTATCCAAAAGACCTTCCCGTGTCGGATCTTCTCCTAATGCTTCGAGAATCATGGTTACAGCTTCTTCTATTTTTCCTTTATTAACTTCATACATGAATGTCTTCCTCCTAGAGCATGCCTAAAATTCAACTATAACCATAGTAGCACATTTTAGGTGCCAGCCAAATTAATATATTCTGCACATAGAAAAAGAGCCGTTGCCCTAACGGCAACGGCTCTTAAGCGAATAGCGCTTATTCAAGTAACACATATGTACAGATTACTTAACAGCGTCTTTTAGCGCTTTACCTGGTTTGAAAGCAGGTACTTTGCTTGCACTGATTTCGATTTCCTCACCAGTTTGTGGGTTGCGTCCTTTACGGGCTGCACGCTCACGAACTTCGAAGTTACCGAAACCGATTAGTTGTACTTTATCACCATTTTTGAGTGCTTCTAAAATGGATTCGAAAACTGCGTCAACAGCTTTAGTAGCGTCTTTTTTGGAAAGTTCGCTAGCTTCTGCAACTGCATTGATCAATTCTGTCTTGTTCATGCCATTCACCTCCTCCCAAAGCAGGTTTTCTATTCTATTTCAATTACTTTTTGTAATTGTAATGAAATATCTGATATTCATCAACTTGTTTTTCACTTTATATTATTTTCGACCATAAAAAGGTATTATAAACATTGATATGTAAGGCTTTTCGCTTAGAAGTTGATTTCTGATAAAAGATTATCATAATCCCTACCCCATATCAAGTAAATTAGCGAAATTACGGGCATTTATTCGAATATTGTAGTTTATTTTTCTCATTTTATTGCGTTATGACTCCATTTGAGTTATTTTGAAATATTGGACTTTGTTCCTAGAACAAAAAAAGAGGGATTAAACGGTCTTAAAGCACCGATTCAACCCCTGATTCCTTATAGAATAATCGCAATCAAGCCACCTGATCCCTCATTAATAATTCTTTCCAACGTTTCCTTTAATTTGTATCTGGCATTTTCCGGCATTAGGCTCAGCTTAGCCTGTATCCCTTCCCTCACAATGGAGGATAGGTTCCTTCCAAAGATATCCGAATTCCAAATGCTGAGCGGATTATCCTCGAAATCCTGCATCAAATAACGGACGAGCTCCTCACTCTGCTTTTCAGTGCCAATGATTGGGGCAAACTCTGATTCGACATCTACCTTGATCATATGGATGCTAGGTGCCACTGCTTTCAGCCTGACTCCAAACCGTGAACCTTGACGGATGATTTCCGGTTCATCCAGACTCATATCCGCCAGTGACGGAGCAGCGACCCCATAACCGGTCTGCTTCACCATCTTAAGAGCATCAGCCACTTGGTCATACTCAGCCTTCGCATAGGCAAAATCCTGCATCAATTCAAGCAAATGATCCTTTCCGCGAATCTCCACGCCGACAATCTCCTTCAGCACCTGGTCATAAAGCTCATCCGGTGCGCTGAGATCCAGCTCTGCCACCCCCTGACCCATCTCAATGCCAGCAAGACTCGCATGCCCGACAAATTCATATTCCTCGAACAATGCTACTAAACGGTCCACATCTCTCAGCCGCTTTATATCCTGGACAGTTTCCCTAATAGCATCCTGATAGCTTCCACGCAGCCAGTGATCTTCATTCAAGACCATAACCCAGCGAGGAAGATTCACGTTCACTTCCAGCACAGGGAACTCGAACAATGCCTCCCTCAAGACATTGATGACATCCCCTTCTCGCATGCTTTCAATACTCATTGCAAGGACAGGAATGTCATACTTCTCTTGCAGCTTCGAGCGCAGGACCTCTGTATCCGGATGATACGGGCTAACAGTGTTGACAATCATGATAAAGGGCTTTCCGACCTCCTTCAGTTCCTCAACCACTCTCTCCTCTGCTTCGATATAATCCGAACGTGGAATTTCGCCGATGGAACCGTCGGTCGTAACGACTACTCCTAGGGTTGAATGGTCCTGAATGACCTTCCTCGTGCCAATCTCCGCTGCCTCATGGAAAGGAATCGGTTCATCATACCATGGCGTGTGAATCATTCTCGGTCCGTTTTCATCCTCATAGCCCTTTGCTCCAGGAACTGTGTATCCTACACAGTCAACCATGCGGATATTAACCTCGAGCCCTTCATCCACTTGAATTTGCGCTGCCTGATTTGGAACAAATTTTGGCTCTGTTGTCATGATTGTCCGTCCTGCCGCACTTTGAGGCAGCTCATCAATAGCCCTTGATTTCTCCGCTTCACTATGCATGCCCGGCAAGACAACAAGTTCCATGAATTTCTTTATAAACGTTGATTTACCTGTCCGTACGGCTCCTACAACCCCTAGATATATGTCGCCGCCGGTTCTCTCGGCTATATCCTTAAATATATCGATCTTTTCCAAGAGATCCCCTCCCGATCCAAAATATATGAACCCACCTATCGATGCTTTTTTATAACTGGTAAACTTGGACATTATATGTTTATGACTCTCATGGATGTGGTTATGACAAGTTTTTTCTCTCCTCTCTATTTATGTAAACTGGCTGACAGCCGGTAAGGTGCGTATCTTGTTATTAGTTACAGGCTTTTTTTATCACAAATAAAAAAACCTTTCTTTTACAATATATTTCGTAAAAGAAAGGTTATTCCTGATTTGACAGAAAGACAGGCTTATTCTCCTTTGAATCCCATGCATATGGAAGCGAATATGCAGGAACAAATAATGCCTCTTCCATTAAATAGGGCCTAATATCAGTATTTTCTTTCGGAGACTTCTCTCCCTCAGCCAATAGATCATACAAATCCGGAGTATAATCTACGTAAAGCTCTCCTTCACCGCTCATAACAAGATGAAGGTCCTTGCCAGAGAAAGGACTCTTAACGGTTGGATCTTCACGAAAGCCCATCTTTTCATAATCAAGCTTATAGACATTCGGGCCAACTTCCTCGGCTAATGCTGGATAGCCTTGGGCATCAATTTGCAGCCTCACTGAACGAATCGTTTCCGCAATCCTTAAATCGATGAGCTTAACAGTTGGGTTCTCCTCCTCATCAATAAGGGTATACTGGTAGACGCCGCCCTCTTCATAGGCATTGCTTGGAATCTCTGCTAAGTATCTCGGGACGATTTTCTTGAAATCAATGATGTATTTTATGTAATAATCCGTATCCTCTTCCTTTGTCACAATCGGCAGCAGGTTCCCATTTTCTTTCCTGAATTGATCAACCGCAGCTTCCACATTCTTAACACTTTCCTCATAGGGAATCTGGTTTTGCTGCATTTGCCCTTCCGGATATAAGCAACCGCTGAGTATCAAGGCCATACAGCCAGCAAGCAAGGCACAGATACTTTTTTTGACTTTATGATTCATCTTCATCCGTCTGTCGGCCCGCTAATAATGGTGATGAACATGATAATTCCTGCCAGGAATAAGCAGAAATAGGCAATCGTCCCGACCAAATATTTGAAAAATCCATTCAGTTTATACCGACTTACATATATGGCCAAGGCAGCAATCGCCATAAATACCATTCCAGCAATGGAAAACCACATTTTTTGCATCGATAAACTCAAATTGTCATACCCCCTTTTCCGAGAGTATTATACCATATTTTTTCAAATACAAATATTATTTACTATTCCCCCATAAAAATCCTTACATAACAGAGCATACAAAACAAAAACGGAAGGGAAATGGACTTCCATCTCTCTTCCGCTTTGGACTAAATATATCGACTTTAATTGGCTATGTGCCTTGGTTAGTCTTTAACATCATACTATGACCTTATTGTGCTTCAAGTATCAAGCAAATGCCTATGCTGCATGAAAAAACTTTGATTATCTCTCTTCGTTTACGAGGTGAATCAATTCTTCCATTTCATGCTTCTTGCTTCTGCCCATCAAATCCTCTACTTCCTGTTTAATATCTTTTCCGTTAAACAAGACATCATAAAGGGCATTCGTGATTGGCATCTTTACATGGTACTTCTCTGATAATTGGTGGGCCGCTTTTGTCGTGCGTACCCCTTCAACGACCATCCCCATGCTTTCAAGCACTTCATCGAGGTTTTTGCCTTTGCCAAGAAGGTTTCCTGCACGCCAGTTACGGGAATGGACGCTCGTACATGTTACGATTAAATCGCCAATACCTGTTAAACCGAGGAACGTTAATGGATCTGCACCCATTTTAACCCCTAAACGCGTAATTTCCGCCAAGCCTCTTGTCATTAAGGCAGCCTTCGCGTTATCCCCATAGCCGAGACCATCTGTAATACCTGCAGCAAGCGCAATGATATTTTTCAAGGCTCCACCAATCTCTACACCAACTAAATCCTGATTCGTGTAGACACGGAAGTTCTGATTCATGAATAAATCTTGGATTCGCTGAGCTGCTTTCATGTTTTTGGAGGCAACTGTTACGGTTGTCGGAATTCTTCTGCTCACTTCTTCTGCATGGCTTGGACCAGAAAGAACGATAATGTCATTTGTAATATCAGCAATCTCTTCTTCAAGCATTTCAGAGATTCTCATAAGGCTGTCCGGCTCAATTCCTTTGCTGACATGAACAACAGTAATCTTATGCTTCACAATGGACTTGATTTTACGAGCAACTTCCCGGAATGCTTTCGTTGGTACCGCAAAGACGATGATTTCAACGCCTTCAAGTGCTTCCTCCAGGTCATAATAGGCTCTGATTCCCTTCGGAAGCTCTACACCAGGCAAATAGCGGGTATTTGCCTGCTCGCGATTGATCTCCTCCACATGGTCTTCTTCATGGCCCCATAAACGTACTGTATGGCCATTATCCGCTAGTACCATTCCGAGAGCCGTTCCCCAAGAACCCGCCCCTAAAATTGTTACCGTTTCTTTCATAGTTACTCCACTCCTCAAAACCAGTTATTTTCGTAAACGAGAGAATATCTTAATCGGCGTACCTTCAAACCCGAATGCTTCTCTAATTTTATTCTCCAAGAATCGTTCATAGGAGAAGTGCATCAATTCCGGGTCATTGACAAAGACAATGAATGTCGGCGGTTTGACGGCAGCTTGAGTTACATAGAAAATTTTCAGCCTTTTTCCATTATGGGTCGGTGTCGGGTTCATAGCAACGGCATCCATGATGACATCATTCAGCACGTTTGTCGGCACACGTCTCGCATGGTTTTCACTTGCCATATTGATCATAGGTAATAATGTATGAATACGGCGTTTTGTTTTGGCTGATAAGAAGACGATTGGAGCATAATCAAGAAACTGGAATTCTGCCCTGATTTTCTCCTCAAAGCGTTTCATCGTTTTATCGTCTTTCTCTACAGCATCCCATTTATTGACGACAATGACAACCGCTCGTCCCGCTTGATGGGCATAGCCTGCGATTTTCTTATCTTGTTCAATGATGCCCTCTTCCCCGTCAAGCACGACAAGAACAACATCGGAGCGTTCTATCGCTCTCAAGGCACGAAGCACACTGTATTTCTCTGTACTTTCATATACCTTTCCTTTTTTCCTCATCCCAGCTGTATCAATGATGACGTATTCATCACCATTATATTTATAAGGGGAGTCAACCGCATCACGTGTCGTGCCCGCGATATTGCTGACAATGACCCTTTCCTCGCCAAGAATGGCATTCACTAAAGAGGACTTCCCTACATTCGGGCGGCCAATCAAGCTGAATTTGATGACATCATCATCATAATCTGATTCATCACGGGTAGGGAAATTCTTCACGACTTCATCAAGCAAGTCCCCTAGCCCCATCCCATGGGATCCTGAGATAGGAATCGGATCACCGAATCCAAGTGCGTAGAAATCATAAATTTGGTCACGCATCTCAAAGTTATCCACCTTATTGACGGCTACGACAACTGGTTTTTTGGAACGATAGAGAATCTTGGCTACCTCTTCATCAGCAGATGTCAGTCCTTCTCTTCCACTTGTCATCAAGATAATAACATCGGCTTCGTCAATCGCAATTTCCGCTTGCTGGCGAATTTGCTCTAAAAATGGCTCATCACCGATATCGATTCCACCTGTGTCAATAATATTAAAATCATGGTTCAGCCAATCACCGGAACTATAAATACGATCTCTTGTCACTCCGGCGACATCTTCTACAATAGAAATCCTCTCTCCAACGATTCGGTTGAAGATGGTTGATTTCCCTACGTTCGGCCTGCCTACTATGGCTACTGTTGGTTTTGGCATGGTCGTTCATCCTTTCAACTATCTAGCTACACTACTGTTTATTCCATAAGCTCCATCTCAATTTGTATCAAACGCCTGATACTCCCTTCTGCGTTCCGCTGCCGGTTATAAGAGGGCCATAAATAAAGCATTATTAGCAAGTTCATGTTTTATGAAAAAAGAACCCTTCTTATTCATTGAAGAAGGGTCTAACTATAATATGATAGCAAACGTTTCAAAAAGGTACAACTGTTCTCACACGACAATCGGGATATTTCTACAAAAATAGTTTCCCAATACCCTCTTTCTACTACCTCATTTCGCTATCACGCGGCTGTACCGTCATTAACGATTTCCTCGTCGACCGTTTAACAAACCATTGCTCCAATCTATATAAAAGGCCATTGAACACGAACATTAAACTCAAAAAATCCATCGCTTCAAGCGAGAAAAGCCCATTGATTGGCATTCCGTTCTGCATGAGCAGAGCTGCAAAAACCACTTGACCGCATAATGAGCCGATAATGGCCGCACTTAATCGTTGATTCCAATCCTTCTGAAAAAGAGCCCCTGTCAAAACAACGAGAAGCGAGCACATTATTTTCCAGTCAACAATCAGCCATATAGGATACAGCATGGTAAGAATCCTTAAACAAGCAAAGGAAGCCGTAACTACGAAGATGGTAAAGGCCATTAAGAACAATTTTCGACTCGGGACATTCCGCCACTGACAAAAAGACCACAATAAAACAGGAACAAGGATAAAGTTTACTTGAATCTGGACGATATTCATATATATACCCGCACATACGAGGATAATGAGCACAGTAATCAAATGCCTGCTCCGCTTCCATGCAGGTCCATTCTCCATAAAGAGAATATACCAAATAGCTAACCAACTGATAAGAAAAAAGATTGTACCTTCTTGCATAACTACCTCCATTAGCATTATGCCAATCTCTTTGCCCTTTTAATCACTCTATGGCATAAAGTTACGCATAAGATACTGACATTTCAGTTTTTCATAATGGAAGGCTTAAAAAAGACAGCCCTTCCCGAAGGATGGACTGTCTTATAGATTGTTCTTTATTTCTTAAGGTTCTTTAATTGTTCCCCAATCATTTCACCTAATTGGAAGCCTTTAGTTTCTTCAGGCATTTCATAGCTGTCTGCTTCTGCAGGAGCTTCTTCCTCAAGTTCTTTAATGCTTAAAGATAAACGATGTTCATCTTCATTCACATCAAGCACTTTCACTTTGATGACATCTCCCTCAGCGAGCACCTCATGCGGAGTGCCAATATGCTTATGAGAGATTTGTGAGATATGGACAAGCCCCTCAACACCTGGGAATACTTCTACAAATGCTCCATAAGAGACTAAGCGCTTCACCGTTCCTTCTAGAATGCTGCCTTTATGTGCTTTAGAGGTAATATCAGACCATGGTCCAGGCAATGTTTCTTTAATGGATAAGGAAACACGCTCACTGTCACGATCAATGGAAAGAATCTTAACTTTCACCGTATCGCCCTCTGATACAACATCAGATGGTTTGTCAACATGCTCATGGGAAAGCTGGGATACGTGAACAAGGCCATCAATTCCGCCAATATCAACGAATGCACCGAAATCAGTGATACGTTGTACTTTTCCTTCAAGAACTTCTCCAGCTTGAAGAGTTCCAAGGATATCCATCTTTTTCTTTTCTTTCTCGTCACGAACGACATCGCGATGGGATAGGATCAATCGATTCTTTTCTTTGTCTAACTCAACAATCTTAAAGGAAAGTGTCTTGCCTTTATAGTCTGAGAAATCCTCTACGAAATAATCTTCAACAAGAGAAGCCGGAACGAATCCGCGAACACCAAGGTCAACAACAAGGCCGCCTTTTACGACATCCTTTACTTCTGTCTCAATGATTGTTCCTTCTTCAAAATCGTTTGCAAGCTCTTCCCATGCATTTTCTGCGTCAACCTTACGCTTAGACAGGATTAAGGCCTCATCCTCGATTTTGATAATTTCGAACTCAAGCTTGTCGCCTTCTTTCACGACATCTGATGCTTTTTCTACATGGAGACTGGAAAGCTCGCTGATTGGTACAATTCCATCATGCTTGCTGTTCTCGACTTCCACGACTACCTGCTTTTCTTCTACTTTCGTAACAGTGCCTGAAACATGCTGTCCCACACTGAAATCTGCTACTTCAATATTATTCATATCCTCTGTCATATGTACTCCTCCTAACAATCACAGCTTCATTTCAATTTCATTTCTCAATTTATATTTAATACCACATTTTTTAAGGAACTAAACAATTCTAAATTATTCCTTTTTTCTAACTTCTTACAAATACGGGATTTTGTCAAGCAGTAACCTTATCGATTTTTAACAATTAATTCCTTTATTTCTGCCATTATGACTTTAGTCACCTCTTCAGGAGAGGCTTTTTTACTACGGAGTTCTTCCATATCAATTGGTGTTCCATAAATGACCTTTGTCACGCTGAATGGTTTATAGGATCCGATGACTGCACAAGGAACTACCTTGGCATCTGTACGCAGGGCAAAGAATCCTGCACCAGCCAAGCCTTCCCCCAGTTCACCTGTTTTACTTCGCGTTCCTTCCGGGAACAAACCAAGGACATTTCCTTCCTTCAGTACAGCCAGCCCCTTTCTTAACGCATTCCTGTCGCTCATTCCCCGCTTAATTGGAATCGCATTAATGTGAGGAAGGATAGTTTTTAATACCGGAACCTCAAAGAGCTCCTCCTTGGCGATAAAATGAACGGGTCTAGGGGCTGTCATTCCTACTACAGGAGGATCAAGCTCACTAATGTGATTGCTGCATAACAACACTCCGCCCGTTTTTGGGAAATGCTCTTTCCCATAAACCCGAACTCGATAGAGCGGAGTGAGCACCGTTTTTACAACGCCTCTGGCAAAACCATAAAACGTCATCCACGTACTCCTTTCTCATTAGCAATACGGATAATTGCATCCACTACTTCTTCAATCGTAAGGCTTGTTGTATCAAGCTCGATCGCATCATCCGCTTTTTTCAATGGAGATACCTCCCGCTCGGAATCAAACTTATCCCGTGAAGCAATCTCCTGTTTCAGCTCCTCCAAATTGGAGTCAAATCCTTTTAGAAGATTCTCGTCATGCCGGCGTTTTGCCCGCTCATCAACACTTGCCAGCATAAAGATCTTCACCTCGGCATTGGGCATGACATGTGTACCAATATCGCGCCCATCCATGACCACTCCTCCTTGTTCTGAGAGAAGCTGTTGACGTCTCACCATTTCTTCCCGTACCAGCTTATGCTGTGCCACTGCAGATACGTTCTTTGTCACCTCTGGGGTTCTAACTGCATTGGAGACCACTTCACCGTCTACCAATACGTCTTGTCCAGTTTCATTGTTTTTTAACGTGATATCCGTATCCATCAGCAGGGAATAAAGAGAAGCCTCATCATTTGGATTAACGTTTTGTTTGAGCGCCTTATAGGTTAGTGCCCTGTACATTGCTCCCGTATCAATATATATGTAGGTTAATTTTTTAGCGATAATTTTTGCTACGGTGCTTTTTCCCGCCGCCGCAGGTCCATCGATAGCAATTGACAGTTTCTTTTCCATTTGTTCCTCCTTGTTGTCAAACAAATCTATTACATGCTTATTTTAACACAGCTTTACGAATTATAAAGAACGAACTCCATATAAAAGAAGACAAAGCACATTCACTTTGCCTTCTCTTCCTCTCGTCCGCCGCCTGATAATGCCTCCACAATAGAGGAGTAATTTTCCTTCAATACACCCTCATATTGGACTAGGGCTTTCCATTTATGAAATGTGTCATCTCGATGAAAAAACAATTGAAAAAAAAGTAAAAATACCAATTGAATGAATATCATTTTCTTGATGATACGCTCTACCGTTTCCATGCCGCACCCCTTTAAGATAAGTGTAACCATGGAAAGGAAGATTAATCAGCAGCAACCTTATTTCTTTCCTCCAGCTGCCGTTCAAAACGCACAAATTCTCCGCGCTGAATTTTAGTTAAACGAGAATCCCCAGGATAATAGAGAACAAGCATGGGGATGTTTTCCCGGTGCTTACGAATGACCTTTGTTTGAAACCGGTATGTATGCTGATCCTTAGCCAAAAAAGTGACGAAAAGCTCTGTTCCTGTCTGCAGATAACTCAGCTTATTTGTATCTAGATTGATTGGATAATCAATAAATACTTCCTCATTTGTGTAGTCAGCAATCTTACATTTATATATTTTACTGTCTGGACACCGTTCTCATCTTCTAGGATAAAAGCCATACCAATTGTCAGCATAAACAGATTCCCTTCCCCCAATTTGTTAAATAAAACGAAGAAATAGGGCTTATTTATTATAATGCCAAATAACCTAGAAAAGGAAAAGATTGTTACAAACTCTTTTTTTCACGTCCATCAATAATCTAATTCATGAATAACTTCCTCGACGATAGAGCTTCCAGCTGTCCGTTCAATATCCATCCATGTCCAGTTTTCATGCAATCTGATTCGTCCATCAGGCAAGATTTCCGGTGTTGACCTGCAAAAGCCGCCTCTTAGTTCATTATTCCTATTTACATGATTGTATCGAAATTCCAAGCTGCCATCCACCTTCACTAATCCAATCAACATCCCTTGTATAATTTGTCCGCCGCTGTAAGTCGCTGTAACAATCTGACCTTCCTGCCTATAGTCAAAAAAAGTCTTAATCGATACTTCTCCATTAGATGTATTTTCAATAGAGACAAATCTTTTATTGTGATAATTAATCAAACCCATCCCTCTCCTTGTTTGTTTCTGTTTGTAAATATATTAAGCTGATTAGTCTTACTAGCGCAAAAGAAAAAACCGGATGATGATTCATCCGGCCAGACTGTCGACAAAATGGACGGAGAATTCTTTTATTCTCAGTCCATTTTTTGATTTTTTGATATTTCCTCCGTAAGACAGACTTCTCCTGCTCTCTTTATTAGGCCATTTTTGGCGTTTTCCATAGCCAATTGGCCATCTTCTTTAGGTTCATTGCAGCAAAAGTAAGCATCGCCTGCATGGACAATTTTTCAATTCCCCTAAGGGTTGTCCACCGCATTCCATGCTTTTCCTTTGCATCGGCAAAGACCCGTTCAATTGATTCTTTGCGTCTTGCGTAGATGATTTTGTTCTTTTCCGTATGACGGAGATGGTCGGCTTCCTCTAAGTGTTCCTCCCAAACATGGCGCTGAATCAGCTTCTGATGGTTTTTACTTTGGGTGCAGACAGATAGAAGCGGACATTCCTTACAATGAAGGGGATTGGAAAGATATTGCCGATAGCCTTCTTTCGTAGTCGTACGATATGGTAGTTCTTGTCCTCCCGGACAAAGATAGCAGTCGTAATGTACATCATAGACAAATTCGGTCTTTTTCATGAGACCTTCTTTTGATTTGGGACGTGTATAGGGTAAAGCTGGGCGAATTTAGTTTTCCAACAGGTATTGAGCAATGGCGGGAGTCTTATATCCAGCATCAGCGGCCACAGCGCTTGGTTTTCCGGTATTCTCCATGACCTTCTCCATCAAGGGTTCAAACATCGTGCTGTCATGAACGTTTCCGGGGGGCACAATCGTTCCCAAGACAATCCGTTGCGGTCGGAGGCTGCGTGTAACGAATAAGCAAACTGCTTGGTTCGCTCATCTTTGACATAGTACCCACTATCAGGATCGGTCGTACTCTCCTTGATTTCTTTCCTCTCTTCCTTTTTGAATTTATCGGGAGGAATTGGTTTTTTTCCATGTTCGTCACGGTCACGGTTGATTTCCAGATTCAATCGTTCTTGATAGGCTTTTGTTTCCTTGCGCACAACCTTCTTCTCAAACTTACGTTTGTTGGCGCTCGCTTTCACATGAGTAGAATCAATAAATACATGTTCAGGACGGATTAGTTTTTTATCCGCAGCTTGATTCAGAATCTGAAAGAAAATCTGTTCAAAAAGATCCGTATCTTTGAATCGGCGTTCATAATTTTTACCGAAGGTTGAGAAATGGGGCACCTTATCATGAAAACCAAATCCAAGAAACCAGCGATAGGCCAGGTTGGTCTCAATCTCTTCGATGGTTTTGCGCATGGACCGGATGCCAAACATGTACTAGATGAAGGTCATTTTGATGAGGACAATAGGATCAATGCTAGGGCGACCTCGCTCA
>NZ_JBJEFJ010000036.1:0-18688 GCF_051873915.1 Pradoshia sp. | reverse complement strand
CCTTTGCGAATGTCATAAAGATCGATAGCCACCTGATTCAATTCCCTCTTTACAAGAATCTTTTCCTTGAACCGTTCAGGCAGGCGGTTGTAGCCCGTCTCGATTCCTTTAAGTCCGCAGGCTATGGCAGCAACGGTATCCGTATCATGTCCCTTATTTGCGGCAGCCACTGCTACGTCCTCAAAGGTTTCCAAGTTGGAGAGGAAGTGAACAACCCATTTCATTGTATGTACGACATACCCATCTGGCAGGCAATCAGGCTCATTTGTGAGTAGGTCCTCATAGATGGTACCGGCTGTTTCCTCACGGAGAGAGTGCTTCAAGGTATCCCCATTTAGCAGGCGAGAGGCAATCCGGTTGTAAATCAGGCAGGCCTCCGCAGCTGAATCATCGTAATGAGTCATCTTTGAATGACGTACAGTCAATTCCTCTAATTCCTTAGGATCTGAGTAAGCAAGCGCGATAGGCAGGCATCTCATCAAGGAGCCATTTCCTGCACTCTTCTCGCTCAGTTCGTAATGAACCTCCTTGGCCGCTTTCTCCCAGTCCCCAGTAAACATGGTCAGCACCTGACTGATGATTATGCCCACATCCTTTGGCTTTTGATTATACCATTTCAGGAATTCCTCTCCGATATGAGGGATTGGGTCATCCGAACATTCGATGATTCCTTTGGCGACGCATAACGTCATCGCTGTATCATCCGTTATCTCACCGGCCTTTAAGTGCCATATTCCTCCACCAATGATTTCAGTCAATTTCCCGTATTTATTCTTAATCTCCTGTTCAGTCATGAATTCGGTTGTTCCGCCTAAAGCATCTCCAATTGCAACACCAAATAAACCGCCTTTCACTTGATCAAGCATTATGATGCACCTCTTTTATTTTGTCTACTATTCATTATTTTAACATAGTAATAACAAAATATTTTACCATCGAGCGGCAAGGTCATCTTACTAGCGTGATGCCGCGATATGAGTTCGGACCTCTTCTCCCATCACTTCCTCGTTATATAAATGACAGGCAACGAAATGTCCTTGATGAACCTCTTGCCATGCAGGCTTTTGCCGACTGCAGACTTCCATTGCATAAGGACACCTCGTACGAAATACACATCCACTCGGCGGATTAGTCGGGCTGGGTATTTCCCCTTTTAGCAAGGTTCGCTCACGAGCATCTTCCACATCGGGGTCTGGGATGGGAATCGCACCAAGCAGGGCTTCTGTATAAGGATGGAGCGGGTTGGAATACAACTTTCCGCTCTCTGTCATTTCCATGAGGCGGCCTAAGTACATAACCCCGATACGGTCGGCTAAATGTTTGACCATAGCAAGGTCATGAGCAATAAATAAATAGGTCAGCCCCTTTTCCCTTTGCAGCCTTTTTAACAGATTCACAACCTGTGCTTGCACAGAGACATCGAGAGCGGAGATTGGTTCATCGGCAATGATGAAATCAGGATTTAATGCAAGCGCCCTGGCAATGCCGATTCTTTGCCTTTGTCCCCCGCTGAATTCATGCGGATACCGATTGGCATGGTCTCGACTAAGTCCCACATCCTCCAGAAGCTCAATAACACGCTTCTCCCTCTCTTTTTTATTCTTATATTGTTTATGGACCTCCATCGGCTCAGAGACAATCTCCATTACAGTCGAACGTGGATTCAGCGAAGCATATGGATCCTGGAAAATCATTTGCATATCCCGATGGAGCGCTGCCTTCTCTTTGTCACCGAAGGATTGTGTGTTCCTTCCCTTGAAGAGAATTTGTCCTTCTGATTGTTTATAAAGCCCAATGATCGTTCTGCCCAGCGTGGATTTCCCGCAGCCTGATTCACCAACAAGACCAACAGATTCCCCCTCGAAGATATGAAAGGTGATACCGTCAACCGCTTTGACTGTCTGCTTTTTGCCAATCTGGAAATGCTTTTTCACTTCCTGGAGTTCCAGTATTTTGTCGCCTTTCATTCCTCCATCCCCGCTTCCTCATAATACCGCCGGGCACAGCAAAGCTCACCCTCATAAATAGTCCCTTCAAGCAGTATGCTCTCAATCGATTTTCCTGTCTTAGGGGAATGAAGCAGCCGCCCGTTTCCATGATAGATTCCGACATGATGAATCGCTCCTTTCCCCTCCTCATAGGCAAAGAACAATAGGTCCCCTGGCTTAATAGCATCTAAAGAGACTTCTCTCCCTCCTCTTGCCTGGTCGGCCGCATCGCGTGCTGCAGTGAAACCATTTGCCTTCAGCATGGTATAGGCAAAGCCTGAGCAATCATAGCCATAGCTGCTCACCCCTCCCCATAAATACGGCAGACCAATAAAACGCTCACCTGATCGGCAAATATCTTCTCCTGATTTCCTCCCAGCAGGCTTGCCGAGATGGACATCATCCCGATGCAGTTCACCCTTGCCAAGGGGCGTTAAAACCTTAATGGTGTTCCCTGCTGCATTTATGAGAGGCAGCTCTGTTTGATAGCATAACGGGATGGTCGAATCCATTCCCTCTATCTTTAAGAGGGCTGTCTTGCTTTTAATAATAGCTGTCCCCTTTTCTTCTTCAACGTTTTGGAACTTTCTAAGCTGGCGCAAAGGAACCCAGCCTGGGTAGCCTTTCTCATTCTTCGATGTAGGCTGACCTGGTACAAGGATGGATGCCCAATCTCCCTCAACCTTTGTCACGATTACATGTTCACCGAATAACACTTGCGTTTGAATACGATTGGAATCATGCAAATCCAACTGATCCGCCAGTGTCATTCCCATGAGCCACTCCGAAATTCTGGCTGGATGACTGATGACAGGACGATCCAATTCCCGCGGCGCTGCCGAAGACGTCCAGACCGTCGCAACAGATACAGCTACTTGCATATGCATTCCGTCCATTTAATCTCCTCCCTTATTGCGTATGAATTCCCCTGATTCCAAGGCCAGCCTCTTTCGGTAAATGAATCTTGTTAGTCTGATAACAAAGCCCGCCATTAAGAATGTTTTTTGAAAGCATGAGAGGTGCATCAAAATCATAACGTGTGATATTTTGCTTGCTTGCCGCAAAATGGGCTGCTGCTGTAATGCCAAGATGCGTTTCAATCATGCTTCCTGCCATGCATTCCATCCCAGCGGCTTCTGCCAGCTGGTTGATCTTCAGCCCTTGATAAATCCCTCCAGCCTTCATCAGCTTGATATTAATCAAGTCTGCCGCACGCATTCTGATGACCTCGAGCGCCTGCTTAGGGGAGAACACAGACTCATCTGCCATAATCAACGTGTTTACATGATCAGTAACCTGCTTCAGACCGTGCAGATCATGAGCCTTTACCGGCTGTTCCACCAGTTCAATATCCAGTCCCTCATCCTCCATCTGCCCTATAGCCCTGACTGCCATTTTCGGGGACCACCCCTGATTGGCATCAAGCCTGATGCGTATATGGTTTCCTGCCTTTTTTCTGATTTCCCTCACGCGTTTTATATCAAGTTCAATATCTCCTATACCAACCTTTACCTTTAAAATAGAAAAACCTTGCTCCTTATAACGCTCCGTATCCTCCCCCATCTCCTCGGGGCTGTTCACACTGACCGTCATATTTGTCTCAAGCTCTCCGTCTGCGCCTCCCAAATATTCATATAATGGGAGATGACTATTTTGTGCAAGACAATCATAGACTGCCATATCGAGCGCCGCTTTAGCGCTTGTGTTTCCTACCATAACACCCGATAACCCAGTAAGCACCTCCTCATAGGCTAAGAGATTCCGTCCAATCAAAAATGGACCAAGATGCTCCTTTATCGCAGCATCTATGGATGAAAGGGAGTCTCCTGTAATGGCGACCGTCGCAGGAGCTTCACCCCAACCGGAAATTCCATTGTCACAATCAAGGCGTACCACAAGTGAGTCTGCAGACAGAACGGTACGGACCGCCGTTTTAAATGGTTTAACAAGGGGTACCCTCACGAGGAAGGTATCAATATTTGTTACTTTCATTCGCTACTACCCCGCTTTCTACCTTGAGCACCTTTGCAGCTGTGTCGATGGTACATGCCGTGCCAAGTGGAATAGCAAAATGAGGATCACAATGCCCAATCATGAACCCGCTCATGGCAGGCTTCCCAATTAAGTCCGCATAATGATGTAGAACTTCTTCAAGCGTTAAAGTTTTTTGGCGTTCCGGCTCTCCGTCAGAGAAATCACCTATAACAAGCCCTTTGATTCCTTGCAGTTTTCCGGCATTCCACAGCTGATTCAAGTAACGGTCAACATTCCGGGGTTCTTCATGTATATCTTCAATAAAGAGAATCTTTCCATCCGTATCAATCTCATTTTCCGTACCAAGCGAGGAGGTAATCAAACATAAATTCCCTCCAACAAGTTCCCCTTCTGCTGCCCCTTCTACCAATACGTCAAGCCTTGAGATCTCCTCTGTGTAACAAAGCCCCTCTGGACTGAACAATTGGTTAAATGATTGTTTCGTTATGGAATGAACCTCCTTATTTCCGATATCACTGGCAAGCATCGGCCCATGGAAAGTCACCAATCCAGCTCGCTGTCTAATGGCGGTATGAAGGTAGGTAATATCGCTATAGCCCCAAAAAATTTTGGGATGGTTCTTAATAGCTTCATAGTCGAGTAAATCTGCGATTCTTGCCGTTCCATAGCCGCCGCAGGCACAAAAAACAGCCTTAATATCCGGGTCAAGGAACATCGACATCACATCACTTGCCCGCTCCTCATCCCTTCCGGCCAAATAGCCGTATTGGTTCTCTATGTTCTTTCCAACAACCAGCTCCAGTCCTAAAGCCTCCTCGAAAAATGGAACAGCTCTTTTTAATTTCTCTAAGTCAGGGGGACTTGCAGGCGCAATGATTCCTACCTTATCTCCCCTCTTAAGTCTCTCTGGTTTGACAGCCATTCAGCACACTCCAATCTGTTAAAAGGATGTTCTCAATCGAACATCCTTCTCATCGGTTTTATCCTATTGTATTCGTACCCTTGCTCTAACCAACCTTACTTTTTATCCGCCCATTTTAATTCCAAATAGCCAACTGGATGGCGAATGATGTCCGTGACGCCATCTGCCTGTAAATACAATTGATTGTAGAAGTGAATTGGGATGATTGGCATTTCACCCATTAGAATTTGTTCTGCCTCATACATCAACTCATAACGCTTCTTTTCATCACTCTCAAGCTTTGCTTTCTTGATTAGTTCATCATACTTTTCACTGCTCCAGCCAGTCCGGTTCATCGAGTGGCCAGTTTGGAAGTTTTCCAAAAAGTTAATCGGGTCTGCATAATCTGCCAGGAAGGAGCTTCTGGAAAACTGAAGCTTCAACGCCTTTTGGTCTTCTGCAAAGACATTGGATTCCAAATTAGCCAGCTTCACATCCACGCCAAGATTCTCCTTATACATTTGCTGCAAGGCTTCCGCAATCTTCTTATGCGTATCATCTCCCGTAGAGTACGTTAACGTGACCTCGGGAAGCTTGTCATAGTTCTCCTCCTCGAGCCCTTTAGCCAGCAATTCCTTTGCTTTGTTCACATCTGTCACCATTAAATCTCCATTTATCTCCCTAAAGTCCTTGCCAGAAGGGTCCTTGAATCCTGGAGCCACAAATCCATAGGCGGGCTCCTCTTCATTCTTCGTCACATAATCAACTAGCTGCTTTTGATCTGTCGCCATCGCAAATGCCTTCCGGATATTGATATTTTGAAAAGGCTCTTTCTCAACATTGAAACGGAAGAAATAAAGTCCGGCCTGTTCTTCAACCTTTACTTTATCCTCCTTAATCAATTGACCGCTCATCTCTGGAGGCACATCAGACGTATCCAGTTCCCCGTTCGTGTACATCTGATATTCGGTCGTTGTATCATTGACCATTGCCCAGTTTACTTTATCGAGATTGACCGAATCAGCATCCCAATATTCCGGGTTCTTCTTCATAATCATGTGACTGTCATGCTTCCACTCAGATAGGATAAATGGGCCGTTTCCAACAAAGCTTTCTGCTTCGGCAAACCACTCAGGATTCTCTTTGGCTGTCTTCTCATTGATAGGGAAGAATGCTGGATTCGTGATAACACTCAAGAAATATGCTTGCGGACTCGTCAATGTTACCTTAAAGGTCTTTTCATCAACCGCCTCAACCTTTACATCGTCTGCAGTCCCTTTTTCTGTATTAAAGGCTTCTCCGCCCTCAATGAAATAACCGAGAAAGGCAGCACCAGAAGCCGTTTCCGGATCTAAGAGCCGTTTCCACGCATAGACGAAATCAGAGGCAGTCAAATCATCGCCATTAGACCATTTCGCATCCTCACGGATAAAGAAGGTATATACCTTCCCATCATCTGATACCTCCCAATTTTCAGCTGCTGCTGGTTCAGGTTCATGGTTCTTCCCAAGCCTCGTCAACCCTTCCATCAAATTATTAAGTGCGTTCCAGGAAACCGCATTAAAGCCGATTGGCGGGTCAAAGGATGTTGGTTCTTCTCCATTATTCAAATAAAGAACCTTTTCATCGCCATCTTGATTGCCCTTACTTTCTTCATTGCCAGATTCCTTTGTCGCCGTACAAGCCGCACTCAACACCAGCATCATCAAAATGCTTAAAACGGAAATTGCTTTCTTCATCCTCATCCCCCTAAATAATTAATAATAGCTGTTCTTTCCAGCTGCATTTCTCCCTAGTCCAGCTCTTTCATCCTCCAGCCAGCAATTGACAAGATGGGCATCCTGAATATGTGTTCTTTCCGGATATACTCTGACGCATACCTCCATCGCATAATCACATCTAGCGGTAAAAGGACACCCTTGCGGCGGTGCAAATAAGTCAGGCGGAGAACCGGCTATCGGGATGAGTTCCCCTTCCTGGTCCAAACGCGGTATAGACTGCAAAAGCCCTTTTGTATAGGGGTGCCGTGCATGATAGAAGATATCCCTTCTGCTGCCGGTTTCTACAATTTTTCCGGCATACATAACCGCAATCCGGTCCGCCACTTGGGCCACAACGCCCATATCGTGAGTAATCAAAATAATGGAGACGCCTGTCTGCTTTTGTATTTGGCGAAAGAGGTCGAGAATTTGAGCTTGAATCGTGACATCAAGCGCTGTAGTCGGCTCATCCGCTATCAAAATATCAGGCTCGCAAATAAGCGCCATGGCAATAACGATTCTCTGCCTCATTCCGCCGCTGAACTGATGCGGATATTGCTTAAACCGTATGTCTGGATTGGCGATTCCCACCATCTCCAAATACTCGAGACCCTTCCTCTTAGCAGAGGATTTTGATAGCTTTTGATGCTCCATTAAACCCTCTGTTATTTGTTCGCCAATCGTGATTGTCGGATTCAAGGCCGTCATTGGATCCTGGAAAATCATCGAGATATCGACTCCCCTAATCTTCCGCAAATCCGCTTCCTTAAGCTTGGCAAGGTCCCTTCCGCCATATTGAATTTTTCCTTTTGTAATTCGTCCATGCGGGGTTGGTATAAGTCCCATTATGCTTTGTGATGTTACACTTTTTCCGCATCCTGATTCCCCGACAATGGCCAACGTTTCTCCGCGGTAAAGACTGAACGACACGCCGCGTACGGCATGGACAATCCCGCCAAAGGTTGAGAATTGAACATGCAAGTCATGTACTTGAAGAACCTTCTCCATCTAAATCATCTCCTAAGCTTCGGGTCGAGTGCATCTTGAAGTCCATCGCCAACCACATTAAAGGCAAACATGGTCATCGATATGAACAGGGCAGGGAAGAACAAACGCCACCAATACCCGCTCAATATAACGCCCAATGCGTCATTCAGCATTCCTCCCCAGCTCGCATGAGGGGCTTGAATGCCTAATCCGAGAAAGCTCAAAAAAGCTTCCGCAAAAATGGCCGATGGAATGGTCAATGTCAGCTGAACAATAATCGGCCCCATTGCATTCGGCAATAAATTTCTACGAATAATCCTTCGTGTCTTTGTTCCAAAGGTTTTAGATGCGAGCACGAATTCATAGTTCTTGATTTGAAGCACCTGCCCTCGGACAATCCGCGCCATTCCAATCCATCCTGTCACAGACAAAGCGATAATGATGGTAAATAATCCAGGTCCCATTACGACCGCAAGAAGAATGACCAAAAGCAAGTAAGGCAATCCGTACAGCACCTCAATGATTCGCATCATCAGATGGTCAGTTCTTCCTCCCTTATAGCCTGCTACACCCCCATAAATCACGCCTACAAAGAAATCAATCATGGCGGCCATGATTCCTACAAATAAAGAGACACGGGCACCATACCAGGTTCTCGCAAATACATCTCGGCCAAGATCATCTGTGCCAAACCAATATTCAGATGAAGGAGGCATATTTTGATTCATGATGGATTGCTTTTCAATAGGGTTTGGCGAGAGCGAAGGACCGATAATGGCCATGATGACAAGAAATGAGAGAAACACCAACCCTGCCATCGCCAGTTTATTCTGACGAAGCATTTGCCACGAGTCCTGCCAATAAGTCCTGCTTGGGCGAACGACAGCCTCTGCATCAAGAGCTTTTTGGTCAAGGGGCTTAAACCATTCATCTGGTATTTCTTTTGGTTGTTTCGATTTCACGTGCAAAGCGTTCACCCCTCTTTCTTATTCAAATTAATGCGAGGGTCAAGGATTCCATAGGCGATATCCACCAAGAAAAGCATGATGATCAGGACAGAGCTATAAAAAACGGTTGTTCCCATTATGACCGGATAATCACGATTATTGATGCTTTCAATGAAATACTTGCCCATCCCGGGTATGGCGAAAATCTTCTCAATGACGAACGTTCCGGTCAGAATGCTTGCCGCCAATGTCCCCAGTACGGTCACGACAGGCAAAAGAGCATTACGCAGGGCATGCTTAAACACGATTTTGGCTGGACTCAATCCTTTCGCCTTGGCCGTACGGATATAATCCTGGGTCAGCACCTCAAGCATGCTCGAACGGGTCAGCCTCGCAATAATCGCCATTGGACCTGTCGCTAGGGCAAAAGTAGGCAGAATCATATGACGCCAGCTTGTCCAAGTTGCGGCCGGCAGCCATCCTGCCTTAACAGCAAACACTTGAATAAATAAAGTTGCCAACACAAAGTTGGGAATAGAAATTCCTAAAACAGCAATGGTCATAGCCAAATAATCGATGATACCATTTCTTCTCAAGGCAGCAATCACACCAAGTGTAATGCCTGACACAATGGCTACGATAAGAGTGTAAAGACCCAGCTCTAAGGAAACAGGGAATCCCCAAGAAATCATGTCATTCACCGTTTGTGAGGATTTTTTGATGGAGGGACCAAAATCTAATGTGATGACCGATTTCAAGTAGTTCACATACTGAACGACTAATGGCTCATCCAACTGGTAATAAGCAATCAAATTCCTCTGTACTGCCTCATTGGTCGTCCTTTCCTCATTAAATGGGGAGCCTGGAACGGCATGCATCAAGAAAAATGTACCTGTAATGATCAGCCATAAGGTTAAAAGCATAGAGACAAGGCGGCGGATAATAAATGTATTCAGATGGGCCACCTCTTCCCTAACAAAACGTTGTACGCATGGCCAATTCCGTCATCACAAGCATGGCCTGATAAGCCTGAAGAATATCCTCTGCCTCAAACTGAACGATTGTTGTTCCTTCAATCAATTCCGTCCCTGGCATCAGATTCGCCCATTCCGCCTGTCCGTAATTAGCAAACTCAATCTTAAGAACAGGGCGTTTAGGCGGTGTCAAAGGTTTGACACGCGATCGGTTCTTAAGTGCCTCACTTGCCGCTTCTGCCAGTAACTGCTTTGATTTTGCCGGGGTCAGTGTTTTCGCAGCTGATCTTGAAATTGTTGTTTTCACTGCCGCTGTTGTAACATGTTCAATTAGCTCACTAGCTTCAAAAGCCGCCTGGTCATCTCCTGCAACCATTAGAACAGGCACGTTATAATAACCAGCCACATAGGCGTTAAAGCCAAGTTCACCAATGGGCCTGTCATCTATGTACATATTTCGAACACCAAAAATCATGGTATGTGAAAGGACGCCTGGCATAGAGGCCCTTGCATGATAGCCGGCAAAAATAGCTCCATCAAAGGAGGAATCCAATCCTTGCACCATCGAATACGGCTTCACATCTCCAGTAATCAGCTGTGTATCGGGATGCAAGAGTTCCACGAGAAGGTTGTTCATTTTGCTATGACTATCATTAACGACAACCTCCTCACTGCCATTCATGAACAGACTCGTAATAATGGCATTGGCCTCCTCTGTCATGATGCGCCTGCTCCGTTCATAATTATGCTGATTTGAGGACACATGAGTATGGTCCACCAACCCTGTAATCCCCTCCATATCCACAGACATGTAAATCTTCATCATATTCCCCTCCCTCTCACTTGTTGGAATTATCTAACAATTATAGTGCAGGATACATATTTTTACAATTGTCATTCGGACTAATTTCATGATTATTGTGATCATCATCTTATCTCATGCACATTCATTGAATGGAAATAAATCCCTCTGTTATGATGTTCATATTGATGAAAGGAGAGAGGAACATGCAAAAACGATTATTGATCCTGTTATCTATTGTGACACTCATTCTGCTTGGAGCCTGTTCGAATTCTTCTCCTGAAGAGGACAAACAGGAAATGGACCATTCAACAATGAATCATTCAAGCTCAGGCGATTTGCCTGATGGCATTAAAGAAAGTGAAAACCCTGCCTTTCCTGTTGGCAGTGAAGCTATTTTAAAGGATGGCCATATGGATGGAATGAAAGGAGCTACTGCTACAATCGTTGGAGCCTATGAGACGATTGCCTATTCTATCACCTATACACCAACAGATGGAGGAGATCCAGTTGAAGACCATAAATGGGTCATTCAAGAGGAGGTTGAAGAAGCAACAGGAGATGAAGCACTCGAACCTGGAACAAAGGTGACCGTCAATGCCGACCATATGGATGGAATGAACGGAGCTTTAGCTGAAATCGATTCAGCAGAAAAAACGACCGTTTATATGATTGATTACACCCCAACGAATGGCGGAGACAAAGTAACCAACCACAAATGGGTAACCGACGATGAGCTTTCAGAGAAATAAAATAATAGATTGGGACATAACAACATTTGCTGTGTCTAATACCGAATGTTGCATTGAAATTTAGGCTTAGTTAATCTAAAGCGGTGATTTTCGTTACAGGCGGTTGCTTTCCGCGGGGCGGTCGGGGAGCCTCCTCGTTGCTTTCAGCATCTGCGGGGTCTCCCCTGTCCGCTAATCCCGCAGGAGTCAACCGCCTTCCACTACAATCACCGGTACTCTATTAACAATATTCATCTTTAACAGAACTAAACAAAATAAAAAACGCCGAACCATTTTAAACTGCGCATTAAAATAGTTCGGCGTCTTTAGTTATTGGAAACCTTTTGTCCCAGGCCCTTATTTATGTACGATATGATCTTCATTCGCACTTCCTTTTGCAAAGCGCTTTGATAGGATGAGGCCTGCAAACAGCACACACATGCCAATGGCAAACCAGCCTAGAAAGACTGGTCCAAGCGTACCTCCCAGATAATAGCCAACAGTTGTATAGAATACAGTCCATAATAGGCTGCCCGTAAACGTAAAAAGAAAGAAAGCCGTGTAGGATACCTTTCGTATACCAGATAGAAAAGGGACCAATTGACGCACACCAGGAACAAAATAGGTGAATATTACCCTTATCCCGTCATATTTTTCTAGCTTCTGTTTCATTCTTCCCCATTTAGCCGGTGTCATATGAACCTTATGTCCATAACGGCTAACGAGTTGATTCCCAAACTTCCTTCCAGTGAGATAGGTGACAAGCATCGCCGTATTGGCAGCAAGCAAGGCAACTGCAATTACTTGAATGAAATGCAGCCCGCTTTCTAATAACATTCCTCCAATAAGGACTAGTAATGTCTCCTCTGGAGCTGGGATGCCAATCATGGCGATGAAAAGGGCGCCAAATATCACGAAATAACCATAGCTCTGAATATATTGTGAAATAAAGTCTAAAATCATTTTAATCCCTTTCTTCTTCAGTTAAGAGGTTCCTTCCCGTCTCCATGCAGCCTCGTTCGCTGCATCATCTAACTTTTCTGAGTAGTGGTCAACATCGATGGCATAAATCGGCCTCCCTTTAACTTCCTTGAAAATCTTGCCGATATATTCACCGACAATCCCGATGCCAATCAACTGCAAACCGCCAATCATCCATAAAGATATCATGAGGCTTGTCCAGCCCGACTGCGTGTTTCCGAACCATTTCTGAAGCAATGCATAGCTCCCGGCCAGCACACTGACAAGCAAGGTAATAAATCCTAAATAGGTCACAAACCGAATTGGTGCGACACTAAAACTCGTAATTCCATCAAAGGCAAAGGAAAGCATCTTTTTCAAAGGATATTTAGAAACCCCCAGCTCCCTCTCCTTTCTTTCATAATAAACATTCGTTTGCGAAAATCCAATTAAGGGTATCATTCCACGTAAGAATAAATTTCTTTCCTTGTATCTAAGAAGCTCAGTCAATGCTCGCCGGCTCATCAGTCGATAGTCGGCATGGTTCGGGATTAACCGAATGCCAAGCGTACCCATCACCCGGTAGAAGGCCAAGGCTGTATTCCGTTTAAAGAACGTATCCGTCTGCCTCTTGTCTCGAACTCCATAAACAATGTCATATCCTTCATTGTACTTCTCTACCATGGTTCGTATAACGTTTATATCATCCTGCAGGTCTGCATCGATGGATATAACACAATCAGATTGTTTTTGCGCGGCCTCAAGGCCAGCAAGCAAGGCATTTTGGTGACCTACATTACCGGCTAATTTAATCCCTCGCACCAAATGGTTCTGCATGCTTTCCACTTGAATCAGATTCCACGTGAGATCCTTGCTTCCATCATCGACAAATAAAATATTACTCCTATTGGATACTAGCTTCAGCTCCATCAGTTCCAGCAGGACAGCCGTTAGCTCATCCATTGTTTTCGGCAGAATCTCTTGCTCGTTGTAGCATGGAACGACAATCGTCAATACTGGCATATTCATGTCACGCTCGCTCCTTTAGACGGCTTGGTATAAATAAATCCTCCAGGCAGAATCCTTATGGTCAAATACCTTCAGCAGCTTAAGCTGATTATCAGAGGCATTCAAGATAGGCACGCTTGAGAAGAAATATTCTCCACCCATTTCCTTGAATACCTCTGTATGAAGTTCAAGCTTTCGAATCTGCTTTTTCGAATTCTTGCCATAGTCATATTTCTTCCCAAGTTCATCCACAAAGATGTAGCATCGGCCGCCCCAATTATCGAAATAATTTTCAAGCCTTTTATTCTTATCAAGCTCCGCTTCGATAATCTTTCGAAATTGATGTTTATAAGAAAGCGGATAATAATTGTTATATGTATCAAGGGTATAGAATCCATTATACTGCGAGATAGCGGGATGGAGCCCGATACTCGCTACCCGATAAGAATCTTGAGGTTTTCCGATGAACGCCTTAATCTCCTCAAACTGCTCCTGTGCATAAAACTCCTTAAACGAAGGGGTATTCCTTTTTCCATAATACACCTCAGGATTACCAAGAAACAGGATGAACAATTGGGCTATCATCGCTATTTTGGCCAATTGCCTCCATTTCATTCCGTTTGTCCATAACACCCGCAAGGAGAGGGCAAAAAGTAAATAAAGCACTAGCGGTCTCAGGAAATGAAACCGAGCGAAATTGAAATCATTCAATAAGGATATCCGCTCTTTAAGCAAATCCCAGCCTTCATAAAACCAAAAAGCATACCAAGCAGACAGGACAAAATTGAGCACAAACAGGAACACAAATCGTCTTTCCCTTTTCCATAGCTTCTTCCAAAGAATGATTCCAAGGGCTAAAAAGGACAGCGGAAGAATGACGTATTGATGCAGAGTGAGTACATGTGTATGGCCGACTACATAATTTTTGAAAATAAGCCTTACTGACTCACTAAAGCTCAAATAGGCACTAAAATATTCCTCCCGGCTATTCGGCTCTCCAGGAAAGACAAGTGAATAGACGAGGCGGTATTCTATCAATAAATACATGCTCGTCATAAAAAGGATTCCGCCCAAAAACCGCCCATTCCAATCCTTTCGAAAGATTCCGTCATAAAGCCAAAGAATCCCCATCGCAAAAAGAAAGAAGAAAAAACCAAGCACGAAGCTCGAATAAAACGGAAGAAGGCCTAGGATCAGCCAATCCTTATAAGAGCTGTCCCGGCTGCGAATATTCAAGAAGGCATAGAGGGCCAGCGGATGACCAAGTGTCGACAGCATGCCGGACGGCCAAAACGGGGTCAAGCTGAAAGCGAGGGCCGTAAACACACGAATAGCCCCAAACACCTCCCCTTGCATGAAATGCTTCTTCAGGAGAAGGTACATTCCCGCAAAGGCAAACACTCTCACAATCGCCTGACTGATTGCATAAGCCGTCATCGAGGGCAGGAAATAATGAAGCCACTCAATTCCGCTGAACTCCGTCCCGAATGCATTACGGGGCAGTCCATTAATGATTTGGGCAATCGTATCATCAATCGGCCCAAATAATTGCTGGTTATCCTTCAGTACCTTATACCAGGCTATATTTGAATCAAGATTATCATGCAGGCGGATATGTGAATTCTCTCCCATAATAAACATGGGTGCTAGGTACATCCCTAACAGCACGATTGCTATGAACAAATATCTCTTTTCTTGAGACCACCGTTCAACCACGGTCTTCACCGCCTTCTCACCTTACATTTTTTTACACCATACATCTCCAAAAGTCAATATCATCCAGTTTGCCCTACCCTGGATGAAAAATGCTAAAAAAAGCCCCCGGATTTATATCCGGGAGCTCATCTCCTGCCTTCACTGAAGTCTTTGCAACAACTCATTTAACTGTAAAAGTTTTTTAATTTCATATACAGGCTTTACTTCTTCCGCAATTCTTTCATGACGGTTCACCCATACAGACGGAATACCAGCTCGATTTGCCCCTAGAATATCGGTCATCAAATTATCGCCTACCATTAAGGCCTCATCAGCTGTAACGCCCAGCAGACTGAGCGCATGCTCAAATATAGACGGGTCCGGCTTTCCTTTCCCAAAGGCTCCAGAGATTACGACATGATCAAAATAGGGAGCAATCTCCGGAGTGATTTCAAGCTTGGTCATCTGCAAATCGGGTGAGCCATTTGTCAGCAGCAGCAATTGATAGCGGCCCTGCAGAGAATCAAGAAGCTCAAAGGTATCCTCATATATAAACGGATGCTGCCTGCGCTCCTTTGGGAAGCGCTCGGCTAAATCAGCACCAAATTCGGGGTCATCAATTCCAAGCGCCTTCAGCCCCTTCACCCATGCCTCTTTTCGGTAACCGGGTACAACCTTAGCTAATTGCCTGAAATCATCAGACTCATCAAGGAAATTTCCCCATAATCCCTCGAATGGATTGATACCAATCATTTGCGTAAATGCATATGTCTCATAGGATTGATAGAGCTTGGCTGCCTCCATTCGGACTACCTCCTCAAGCCTCTCAGGGTCTAGGTCATATTTCTCCCTAGCTGCCTCGCATGTTGCCGCAAAAGCTTCCTTTACGCTCCGCTGATCCCATAGAAGTGTATCATCTAAATCAAATATAATCGCCTTTACCAACTGTCCTCACCTCTCTTCCTCACACCGGCAATTCCGTAAAAAACGCCTCATAAAGTGCTTGGACGGCAAGCTTCTCCTGAGCTTCCTTCACGCCAAACATCATGCTGACCTCGGAGGAACCTTGGTTGATCATCTCAATATTAATGCCTTTATCAGCCAAAGCCCTAGATGCCCGTGCCATTGTACCAACATTGGAGCGCATTCCTTCACCGACAATCATGATTAAGGACAAATTATGCTCAACCTTTACCTCATCCGCATCCAATTCATTCTTGATGCGATTGACGATAATTTGCTCCCTCTCATGATCCAATTGATTTTGGCGCAGAATGACAGTCAAATCATCGATTCCGGATGGAACATGTTCATAGGATAGGTGCAGCTCCTCTAATATGTGCAAGAGCTTGCGGCCAAAGCCAATTTCCCGGTTCATCAAGTATTTGCTTACATAGATGCTGCAAAAATCATTATCACTAGCGATTCCAACAACCGGTCCATTTGAACTCTCCTTCTGGCTGACAATCATTGTGCCTAAAGAGGCGGGATTATTTGTATTCTTTATATTAACCGGTATTCCGGCACGGAAGGCAGGAATAAGCGCCTCGTCATGAAGGACACTGAAGCCCGCATAAGAAAGCTCGCGCATTTCCCGGTAAGTTAAGACCTGAATCTCCTTCGGGTTATCAACAATGGTTGGATTAACGGTAAATACCGCATCCACATCAGTATAATTCTCATACAAATCCGCTTTTACGGCATTTGCCAGGATGGAGCCTGTAATATCGGATCCGCTGCGAGGGAATGTCATGACACGGTCATCGATTGTATATCCGAAGAAGCCCGGGAAGATTAATATTCCGTTCCTCTCCCTTAAGCGGGATAGTCTTTCATACGATTCAGGGAGCACCTGTGCATTTCCCGGTTCGCTGCTCACGATCAAGCCTGCCTCACGCGGATTAACATAGGAAGCCTCAACCCCTTTATGCTGGAAATAAGCAGCGACTAGTTTCGCATTATTGTCTTCCCCGCTCGCCTTAATGGCATCCATGAACTGCTCTGGATTGCTGCGGTCCCCCTTCAATAGCTCCAACAAATCAGCCGTAATTCGCTCAATCACCTCTTCATTCATCCCTAAATCATCCGTGATTGATCGGTAGCGATTAATGACGGCTTGGAATAAATCCTCATCCTCACTTCCCTCAAGCCAGGCTTGAGCGGTGGCAATCAATAAATCTGTTACTTTAATATCCTTCGAAAATCTCTTTCCCGGAGCAGAAACAACGATTAGTTTTCTCGTATCATCGGATACGACAATATCATATACCTTCTCCAACTGGTCTCCAGAAGCAAGAGATGTACCGCCAAATTTCACTACTTTCATTCTGCATATCCCCTAAGCGTAATTTTCTGATAATTTTATATTCTATTATCACTTCTCCTCGCTAAAGTTTCAAGCAAAACCAAAAAAAAACTTCCAAAAGCGCAAGAGGCATACACGATGGAGGCAGCGAAATGGTTGAACGACTAACATATACCGTCATAAGGGGAAGGAATGAACATTAATCATCTTCTCTTACCCGAACTACTTTTAACGCAGCTTCTCCAAAAACTCAATCGGCACTGCTTTCGTTAGCCAAATACCATTTTTCGAACGATAAAATACATACCCCTGTTCGCTCATTTCACCACTGCGTACACGATAGACGACCGGTTTCCCATGGCGTTTTCCTACGTTGATTGCCATTTCTGCATCAACTGACAGATGAACATACAAACGACTCTTTGGAATGAGTCCAATACGTTCAATGGACTCCGTGTACTTTTCTCCCGTCCCATGCCATAAAAACTCCGGCGGGTCCACGATCTCCAATTCTACATCTACAGGAATGGAATGTCCTTGGTTTGCTCGTATAAGAGTTTTATCCTCGTTAAACGAGTATCTCTGCTTATCATCTGTTCGCACAATTTCCTCTAGTATATTCCTATCAAAGGGATATTTCTTAGAAACACCCTTAATCAATTCTTCAACATCTGCCCATCCATGTTCATCTAGGGAAATGCCAATCGCGTCTGGTTTATGCCGAAGAATCATACTCATGAACCTGCTCGCTTTCATCAAACTCATACTGTTGTTCCTCCTTTACAAAATGAAAAAAGAAGAAAGGCTACGGATTCAAACTCGATTCTCTTGATATTTCGAGCGCCTTAACTTTAAGCTAGTTTCTTTTATTCTCTCATATAAGGGAGGTGATTTTCACGAAACCAATCATTTAGGTTTGCCGATTAGCTCATGATATAATTATGAAACAATTATGACAGGGAATATAACACTGGAGGCAGATATCTTGTCCAACTTAGCAGCTTTACTGAAGGAATCTAACTATACGGTTGTATTTACAGGAGCAGGCATGAGCACTGAATCTGGCTTGCCTGACTTCCGGTCTAATGATAAGGGATTATGGAAAAAGAAAGACCCGAGCCGAATTGCGAGCACAGACGCACTCAATCAGAATGTGAAGGAATTCTTTGAGTTCTACCGGGAACGGGTCGTAGGAGTGAAAGAACATGGACCTCATGAAGGTCATCGCATTCTCGCAAAGTGGGAGAATGAAGGGCTCGTCAAAAGCATCATTACCCAAAATGTCGATGGGTTCCATCAGGAGGCTGGAAGCAAGCGCGTTGCAGAGCTGCATGGCACCTTGCAAAAAGTCCACTGCCAGTCATGCGGGGCAGAGTATGGAAGTGACATGTATTTAGAGAAGAATTATGCTTGTAAGGCATGCGGCGGAAAACTGCGTCCATCTGTCATCTTATTTGGCGAAATGCTGCCTGAGGCGCCGTTCTTGATGGCAGAGGAGGAAAGTGAACGAGCAGATTTGTTTATCGTCATCGGTTCATCTCTTACTGTCACACCGGCCAATCAATTCCCGCTCATTGCCAAGCAGCATGGCGCAAAGCTGGTCATTGTCAATATGGAGCCGACTGGCTTTGACCT
>NZ_JBJEFJ010000035.1:0-3379 GCF_051873915.1 Pradoshia sp. | reverse complement strand
CACCTGTTAAAAGAGAAAAGGTAACTGCGATTGGAATCAACTTTTTCATAATAACCCTCCTATATGTTTAATTGTTTACAAATTTTATCCCATCTGCACCTGTTTTAGAACCCGACACTCCCTTTTCAGAGAGCCAAATGCCTGGAGCTGTGCTCACATATCCAAATCCAACATAGTTCCAACCCCCTGGGGCATTATATTGATCAACATATTTTGTTAGAGTGGCGTTGTTAGTTCCGCTAAATTGGTATTGAGCCTTAGTATTGGTGAAGTTTACATTGTTTAAATAAGCATAATAAGAGTGAGATGCTTTACAGGTACCACCAGGGGAAGACCAAAAATATGCCCCATCTCCCGAAGGATTCTTAGACAGTCGATAATCTCCTCTGTAAGAACCTGAGTGTTTTGTGTACGTGCTAAAACCACTTCGGATTGTTAATTGGTTTGGATCATCATTATCTTCGTAATAGGTACCACAAGCCGCTTCAGCAGTCGAGATGTGAATAAAACTGGCTATGATTCCAAAAAGAATAGCTAGGGACAAAACACTGAATCTTTTCATAATAACGCTCCCTTTCGTTTATTTTGTTACGAATTTCACTCCATCTGCACCTGTTTTTCCACTTGTAGCATAAGAACTAAGAGAAAGGTGTGGTTGTCTATCGCTTAATCCAATACCAACATAGTTCCATCCTCCGGGAGCATTGTACTGATCGACATACTTTAATCCGTCACCGCCACTAGATATTTGAAAACTATATCGTGCGTCTTTATTAGTAAAGTTTACATTGTTTAAGTAAGCGTAATAGTAGACATAATCCTTACATGAACCTCCAGGTGACCACCATTGGTAAAATTGATCACTAGCAGATTTCGTGGATAATCGATAATCTCCTCTATAAGAACCTGAGTGCTTTGTGTATGTAGTAAATCCTTGGCGATACGTACCACCATTAGGGTCATCATTATCTTCGTAATAGGTACCACAAGTCGCTTTAGCAGTCGGGATATCGGTGAGATTAGCCATTAAGCCAAAAAGGATAGCTAGAGATAGAACACTGAATCTCTTTAAAACGGTCACATTTTATTCCTCCTAAGTAAATATTAAACGTGTAAGTTTATTTCGTGGTGTTAGCGGATGCTTTGTTTCTAGCATGTAAGTAGGAAAATTGAAGTAATCATTGTTGAGGTGTTACCATGACAAATTAGTGCGAAAAATAGCACATAAGTCCATTTATCAACCCTTTCTTTTAATTAAATATTTCAAATCGCTAAACTATTTTACCACTTCCTTACAAGTATTTACAAATAAAACCATATATGTATTTTTTATGGTATACTCATTCACATAACGGAAAGGGGGAGAATCATGAATAAAAGAATAGGTATATCGATTATTCTTTTCTTAGCCATACTCTCAACTCTATATTTTGCTTTTTTTGAGAAGGGCTCGACTGAAAAGAAAGAGGAGGCTGCTCAATCAGTACAAAGAAAAGAAGAAAACAGAGTAAAAGAAGTTGAAGTGGTAACGGAAAGTGAGAAACAGAAAGCTTATATTGTTTTTGAAGGATATTATTACATGAAGACTGGTGAAGTGGTACCTGAATCAAGCTCTGTTTGGAAAAAGGTTGGAGAAGTGAAGAGGATAGGAGATTGGAAGATTAAGAAGTCTGGGGATTCAAATGAAGTACCACCGGGGCCTATTTATCAGATGGAGGGGAAAGACAAATCCCTCATCGTAGCCAAAGGTGCTTATTTTGAGGATGGAGTAAATAAAGAAGGCTATTTGTTGTTTAAAAAGGATAAAGAGGTAACTGAAACAAATCCTGATACTATTCAAAGTGCTGTTTCAGACACAGATGAACTATCCATAGCGTTTAACAACGCAAAGAAAAAATTTACTGATTTTTATGCCTTTAAGAACGATGGCCATTATACACTGCAATTGTTAAATTCCTCAGAAAATTATGATGCGATCAAGATGATTTATCTGTTACCTAAAGAAGGGGAAAACATTTTAGTATTAGAGTATAGGGATAAGATGCCTCTCGATTCTGCTTTTCATAAGAAGAGAAAACCCCCAACTGAACAGAATTCATTAGAAATTAACAGAAAAAATTGGACTATATATAAAGATGATGAGGATAATTATGTAGCAGTGACTTCATCCAACCAAACACATTATGAGGTTCAATTTGCTGGAGATGTTGAACTTTCTTTTGTAGAAGAGTCTTTAAATTTATTCGATAAAGTGAATTAACTATTAACATAAAAACCGCCTATCCTCTGAATGAGAATAAGCGGTTTTTATTATCAGTGATTATCGGATTACGCCTTTAGCTTTTAACAAAACTTCCATTTGCTTAACCGTTTCTTTGGAAGTTTCATAAGCATCCATAGCCGCAAGAGTGGTAAGGACTAATGCTTTGATTGCCGATGGTTGAATTGAAAATTCCTCCTATGCTGACTGCTTTAATAAATAACTTTTGTAAATTAGTGATGGCTTTGACTCTCTCTCCTATGTAACCATAAAATAAAGTTTTCCGATTTAGACTCGGTTTTCGGTAAAATAAAGTTTTCCGATTTCCAGGTCTTTTTCAATATCCACCCGGGTTCCATCCAATACGAATCCGGCTTTTTTCTGCACTCATTCTTCATTACCCAGCAGGGAAGTTCCCGCTCCTATTGTTTCGTAATCCGACTCAAACCCTTGTCATTACAGGAATTTCCTGTGTTTTTGTCGCAGTTATTCAAGAATTTTGAACATGGGTGAAAGAATGTTCGAAAAAACCATCATTATTACATTTGCCAATAGAAAAAAACTCTATGGAGGATTTTAGATGGCTATCAATGTTTTTAACCGGTTAAGGTATATTTTGTTAAGCCTTGATAAGCGGTAATTATAATATATTTACGGGTACCGTATGGGAGTTCAATCAATCTGTAAGAACTGGTCAGGTGATACCCAATCGCAATATGAATTTCTGCTAGGAAAACGGAATATAGAAGTAACTTATTGAGAAACGGCTCCCTCTGTGGAGCTTTTTCTCTTAATGTTTGAGATATGAAAAAAGGGAGTGTACAAGATGAAAAGAATACGGAGTCTGTTTAAGAAGAATTCCAAAAGAAAGTGCTCTATCGTCAACAAGTTGCTAAACTTCAATTCTTATACAGCAGATTAATCCCAAGGATTATAAGTTTTGGGAGAGAGAATTAGAGACTCTTAAAACATGTATATAGTTGTGGCCGGAGCAGATGGGACATATCCTCATTATAGAGATATCCTGACGAAATTCAGAAATACCCATTTGATTGCGGAAATAAAAACTGACAAAAATCAAATGTTGTAAACTTCAGCTATTTAAGAGGAGTGCATGTA